>JANMVB010000615.1:0-3658 GCA_031392305.1 Ferruginibacter sp. | reverse complement strand
GGTTTGCAAACAAATGAAAAACGCTTTATTGAAGGCATTAAAGATGGCCTTCATCAAAGCATGGAGCAACACGGCAACCTTGTGCTGATGGGGCAGGATATTGCAGAATATGGCGGCGCATTTAAAATAACTGAAGGCTTTGCAGAAACGTTTGGTAAACCAAGGGTCCGTAATACACCCATTTGCGAAAGCGCTATTGTTGGTGCCTGCCTCGGTATGTCGCTTGAAGGATTTAAAACTGTGATGGAAATGCAGTTTGCTGATTTTGTAACGGTAGGCTTTAACCAGGTAGTAAATAACCTGGCCAAGATGCATTACCGTTGGGGGCAAAATGCTGATGTAGTGATAAGAATGCCAACTGGTGGTGGCGTTGGCGCAGGGCCTTTTCACAGCCAGAGCAATGAGGCCTGGTTTGTACATACACCCGGCTTAAAAGTGGTTTACCCTTCCACGCCCATGGATGCAAAAGGTTTGCTGATTGCAGCCATCAATGACCCCAACCCGGTATTATATTTTGAGCACAAGGCGTTGTACCGAAGCATCAGCGGGCAGGTGCCGCAGGAGTATTATGAAACCACCATTGGCAAGGCAAGGCTTGTGCAGGATGGAGATGATGTAACCATTATCACCTACGGTGCAGGTGTGCATTGGGCGATGGATTACGCAAAAAACCATCCCGGCCTTTCGCTTTTTATTCTTGACCTGCGTACCTTATTACCACTGGATTATGATGCAATAAAAAATGCCGTGCAGGCCACAGGAAAAGTAGTGGTATTGCATGAAGATTCCCTTACCGGCGGTATTGGCGGGGAGGTGGCAGCATGGATAGCTGAAAATTGTTTTGAGTACCTGGATGCACCGGTAATGCGCTGTGCATCGCTGGATACACCCATACCTTTTAACCTGGAACTGGAGAAAAATTTTATGGCTTATAGCAGATTAGGAGAAGTAGTTGACAAGTTGTTAGGCTATTGATTGTTTGTTTCCTGCTCATAACTTTTTAGAACCATTTTAGATTACCCGATATTAATACATTTTGTTGTGTTACAAACATTGGTATTTCATAGCGTCATCGTTGTGTCACTCTCTTGTGCCACATACCAATGAGGAACTTTTATCACGTTATGTAAATACCCTAATGAAATGGGCACAAGGAAATTATAACATGAGGGAAATTTAATTCGTGAATTTTGAAAAAAGAAGAAAAGTCATCATCTAATTTTAAATTATGCTGGATATAATAAAACGTACCAGGTTGTTGTACATGCTATATAACTTTTTTCATAAGAATCAGCTTATGCATAATGTGGCCATGTTTAAAAAATTGGGCATCCACAAAAAATATTATTCTTCCATTTCTAATAAAGATTTTGAGGGCCTGGATGAAAAAAACAATGCAAAGAATTTCTCTTTAAATAAACAAGCAATTGCAGCCGGTACACTCTTTAAATCATTAAGTGATACCAGCAGGGAAAGTGTACTTTCTTTTGAAGAAAACGGGTTTGCAGTAATAAACAACTACTTAACAAACCAGCAGGTGGATGATATAAATCTTGAAATAGAATTGCTGCTGAAACAAAAAATTGTAAAGGTTACCAATACAAATAAAATCATGTTTGCCATTCATTCGTCGCTGCTTTTGAGCAAGCTGGGCAACGATGGAAAACTGAAAGCGTTATTGGCGGCTTTGTTAGGCGGCAGTGTCACTCTTTTTCAAAGCATTAATTTTTTAACGGGCAGCGAGCAACCCACCCATTCAGACAGCATCCACATGACGACTTACCCTTTGGGCGGCTTGCTGGGCGTATGGATTGCCTTAGAAGATATAACAGAAGAAAACGGGCCTTTGCATTATTATCCTCAAAGCCACAAGCTGCCTTATTATCTAAATTCAGATTATGCAAATGAGGGAAATTTTTTCTTTTTAGGCAACAAATCCTATACGGAATATGAACGGATGATTAGCGCAAAAATTGAAGAACTGCATCTTAAGAAAGTAAGGTTTTTTGCAAAAAAGGGCGACTTGTTAATCTGGCATGCCAACCTTTTTCATGGTGGCGAAGCACATACCAATAAAAGTAAAAGTAGAAAAAGTATGGTGCTTCATTACTTTAAAAACGATGCTATTTGTTATCACGAAATAACACAGCGGCCTGCATTAATTAAACAGTACAGCTATATTTCGTAAAGCAAAAACCAGGGAAAGTTCCACAATGATATAAGGTACAAGAGTAGCCAAATAAGCCTGGGCTGATGTTTCGCTCATTACAACTATGGAAAACCTTTCTAATGCAATTCAGTGATTTGAAGACATCATTTTCTTTTTTTTCTTGATAAAAAAAAGAGACAAAAAAAATCAAGGCTGCATAAAAAAGGGCTCCCGAGTTCCACTTCGTTCGTCGGGACACGTAAAAATTTGAATGCTTGTCTAAAATGAAATTAGTCACAGCATTAAAATATGCCCAAACATTTGTGCGACTTACAGGCAAATGATAAAGCCGGGCATTTGTAACATCAATTTCATTTCTTCACGACAAGCATTCAAATTTTGTTAACGCCTTTTTTATGAGGCCGTCACTGAAATATCCGATCTAATTACATTTTACTATTTCATAAAAATATAACGCAGGTAAAGTTCCCCATTGATTTTCAGTACAAGAGTGCGACGCCAATGAAGCTTAATTGAAATACATCTGCCCGGACAATAAACTTTTATAAATTATACCACTCTTTCAATTTTGCTAATAGTTCCTTTTTTAATGGCTCAGGAATAAAGGCAGCATTCAAAGCATTTACATTACAGGCATAAAAATCTTCGATCGTCCAGCCAAATACTTCCTGTAATTTTTCGTACTCCCTGTTCATTGTAATATCAACAATTGTGGGTGCATCCGTATTTACATTGAGCGATATGCCCGCCCGGTATAATTTATCAATCGGGTGGTCTTTATAGGTTTCGTAAAGGTTTATTTGCACATTGCAGGAGGGGCAAATTTCGAGGTGGATGTTATTTTTTTTGAGGTGTGTAACAAGTGCCGGATCTTCTATACTTCTTACACCGTGACCAATACGGGTGGGGCCAAAATATTGAAGCGTTTCCCAAACACTTTCGGCTCCTTTTGCTTCGCCAGCATGAGCGGCGATATGTAGGCCCTTTTCTTTTGCATACCTGAATGAAGCGATGTGATCATTGATGGGAAAACCTGCTTCGTCAGCCGCAATATCAAACCCGGCCACTTCGTTGCCATTAAACTGCTCAACAAGTTTTACTGTTTGCATACTTTGGGCTGCTGAATAATGACGCAGGGTACAGAGTATTAGCCGGGCTTCGATACCCGTTTGTTTTTTAGCAAGTGCAAATGCTTCTACCGTAAAGGCAACTACCTCAGCGGGTGTAAGTCCCTTTTCTAAATGTTGCAAAGGAGCAAACCTTATTTCTGCATATAAAATATTGCTTGCTGCCAACTGGCTGAAGAGGTCGTGTACCACCAGTTGCAATTGCTCTTTTGTTTGCATTAGTTTATAACCTTTTACTGCCCTTGTAAGAAAATCGGCCAGGTTAGTACATTTTGCGGGGGCAACAAATTCGTGCAGGTAAGTTGCTTTTGTAATGGATGGATCTATTACTGAAACTACTTCGTAACTAAGGCCGCAATCG
>JANMVB010000554.1:0-11758 GCA_031392305.1 Ferruginibacter sp. | reverse complement strand
TTCATCTTTCTTTTGTTGCCATTCCATAGTGGCAGTTGCAAAAGCAGCCTCATTCTGGCGGATACTATTCCTTAACTGAAAGCCGTTAAAAACCGGAACACTGCCCTGTGCATTTACATTACTGGAGGTAAGCTGCTGGTTGATATACCCATTGGTAAAGGGGTCAATACTACGGCCGCTATTTAACCCATAATTATATCCACCTTCTACTACCGGCAACCGGTTATACTTAGATTGCTGGTAATTTATTTGGGCACCCCTCATTTGCAACTCACTTTGTTTAGTAAGTATATTATTTTTTAATGCGGTATCAATGGCCTGCTGCAAACTAAGTTTTGTATCCTGCGCAATTGTGCATGCTCCCAAACTAATAAGCATGCTCAAAAAAAATATCCTCTTCTTCATTTTTTTCTATTTTATTTATGGACAATGAAAACGAACGGCCCAACGTCCAAGTCCTCAATGCTCCATAATTCATTATCAATTATGAATTAAAAAATTATCCATTAAGATTGTATCCTTCCATCCAGCAAATGAATGATCCGCTTGCCGTAGGATGCATTTTTTTCTGAGTGCGTAACCTGGATGATGGTAACACCTTCATCATTCAATGTTTTAAAAAGTTCCATAATCTCCTCTCCTTGCTTTGAGTTTAAATTTCCTGTGGGTTCATCGGCAAGCAATAATTTTGGTTTAGCGATCAATGCCCTTGCAATGCCCACCAGTTGCTGCTGTCCGCCGCTAAGCTGTGCAGGGAAGAGGTCTTTTTTGCCAACGATATTAAACCTGTCAAGTATATCGGCTACCATTGCTTTTCTTTCTGCTGATTTTATATTTTGATAAATCAGTGGCGTTTCAATATTTTCATACACCGTTAATTCATCAATTAAATGATATGCCTGAAACACAAAGCCAATGTATTGTTTGTACAGCGCCGACCTGTCTTTTTCCTTTAATTTAAATACCGTTTCATGTAAAAAATTATACTCCCCTTCATTGGCTTCATCCAGCATACCAATGATATTAAGCAGGGTAGATTTACCAGAACCGGATGGCCCCATGATAGAAACAAATTCACCTTCAGCAATATCAAGGTTGATGTCTTTTAAAAGAAACGTTCTGTTAGAGCCTGTGTTTACCCATTTAAAAATCTTTCGTAGTTGTATCATTTTTTTTGTTTTCGGTTTTCTGTTTTCGTGTTTACTGTTTTCGGTTTCTGACTTCAATAGCCTGATGAAATATACCAGTAATAAAATGCTGCTAATTATAACTCAGGTAAAGTTCCCCAATGGTATTTAGTACAAGAGTGCGACGCAACGATGATGCCCAATGATTCACAGCCCGGTTCATAAATATTTTTGCATTTAGTTTCATTTCCCTCATATCATTAGCACATTAGCTAATTAGCTAATTATTCCGCTCTTAAATTATTTGCCGGGTTGGTCCTTGCAATATGTATTACCTGCGAACCAATTACCAGCGATGCCAGTAATAAAATGATGCCGCATGCAATGGTTAATATGCCAAATCCAATACTTACTTTTTCAGCAAATATTTGCAGAAACATATAACTGCATAACCAGCCAATTGGTGCAGCTATCAGCATAGACAACAATATTAATTTTAAAAAATTTTTTGATAGCAACCCCATGATTGCTGCAACACTGGCACCCATTACTTTGCGGATGCTTACTTCTTTTATACGGCCTTCTACGGTGTACACTACCATGCCCAATAAGCCCAGGCAGGCTATGGTAATGCCCATAAATGCCAGTAACCCTAACATCGAAATTGTTCCACCTGCTATTTTGCTTTCATAAAACTGTGTGTTAAACCAGGTGTATGAAAATTCATGATGTGGGTTCATTTTTTTCCAGCTTGTTTTTATTGCCGCTACTACTGATGCTGCCCGGTCTTCATCCATTGCCGTTTTTACATTTACTATATTAAATGCCTGTTGCCTGCTGCGAAATACCAACGGCCTGATGGGAAATTCAAAACCTTCAAAATGAAAATCTTTCAGCACACCCGCCACCTGCACTTTTGTAGTATCATCCAGCAAAATAATTTTACCAATCGCTTCGGGTGCCGATTTAATTTTTAAAGCAGTTAACGCTTTTTCATTGATCAAAACTTTTTGTTCCTGGTTGATTGAAGAAACCGGTAACCCTGTACCAGCAATTATTTGCAGTTGCATGTTGGCTACAAAATCCTCATCTACATCAAAGTATCGCAGGTGAATAGCATCGGCTGCGGATTGTTGCTTAACAATTACTGAACCGGTAGCAAACTTGCCCATGTTATCCGAGGTGGCGGAAATACGCTCTACACCAGTTATTGCAGCAAGCTCATTTTTAAACAGGCGATAGTCGATGCCCTGCAGGGGAATATTGATTATACGGTCACGATTAAACCCATAATCTGCTGTGGCCATATATTTAAACTGTTTATTAAATACCAGCATAAAAATAATAACCACTATTGATAAACTAAACTGAAAAACAATCAGCGCTTTCCTTAACCCGTTTGCTCCTAACAATTTTACATTTGCCAGGTTTTTTAAAACTGCAACCGGTTTAAATGCAGACAACGTAATAGCCGGAATAACGCCTGCAAGCAACCCTGTAAATAAACTAAATAATAAGAACCATGCTACCAATGGGGCATTCACTGAAACACCCTGGGGAAAAAATTCTGAATCAAGGGATGAATGATTTTTCAGGAGTTCCATCATTACGAATGCCAGTATCAAAGCAAAAAAAGCTATCAACACCGACTCAATAATAAACTGAAAAAATATTTGTTTTCTTAATGCACCGGATACTTTCCTGATGCCTACTTCCTTTGCCCTTTTTAGTGACCTTGCAATGGAGAGGTTGGTATAATTGAAACAGGCCGAAATGAGTATAATCAGTGCTATACTAACTTCCGCCGCAATTTTACCAATGGTGGCGCCCCTGCCAATACTATTACCAAGGTCTTCGCCGGGGGCAATTTTTGTAATGGACTGTACATCAAAAACGATTCTGCTTTTATCATCAATACCGGATGTTTTATAAATAAGCGATATTTTATCAAGGGCAACTTGCAGTTGCTTTTTTGACGTTGCTTTCTTTAATAAAATATACGTATATCCCCCGGATACATTTACCCAATCATCCATTTTGGCAGGTAGCTTACCTGATTTTTCGAGCACGGCAACGCTACTCATTGAACAATAAATATTGAAATCAATATGCGATTTATTGGTGGTGCTTTTTAACACACCGGTTACAGTGAATGTTCCAATTTTATCAAACACCAGCGATTTTCCAATGGCGTTTTCATTGCCAAAAAAACGGGTGGCCGTTTGCTTACTTAATACAATTTTGTTGGGGGCATTTAGTGACGTAACCGAGTTGCCCTGTTCAAGTTCAAATCCCAACAGGTTAAAAAATGACGCATCGGTAAATGCAACATTTACTGCAAGCTCTTTATTTTCTGAAGATGCCTTTCCGCTCCATGCAGGATAAATGCGGGTGGTATTTTCAACAAATGCATAATTATTTTTTAATTCATCTGCCAGTGGCAATGGTGTGCTGGCGAGCCTGAAATCCTGTCCGTCATTATTGGTTACATCACTGATGATGCGGTACGTGCGGCTGGGTGCCGGGTGAAAGTTATCAAAACGAAAATCATCCTGCAACCGCAGGATTACTAATAAGCCGATGCACATGCTTAGTGCAAGGCCAAAAATATTGATGAAAGAAAACAGTTTATGTTTTCCCAAATTTCTGAATGCTATTTTTAAGTAATTCCTAAACATGAATATGATTTAAAGGTTGCTTCCTCACCCGTACACCATTGCGAATGTAGCTGATGTATTTTAATGGTAAGGTTGTCAATGAGTATGCCAAAGCAAAAACCCTTATTGGATAAGGGTTTCAGTTGTTTCTATAAAAGCAGGTGTTCGATATCGGACACTCACTGTGCAGTATCGGACACCTGTAAGATTTGCCCCCGTCCCCTCCCGATAAAGGATCGGGACCTTGTTCCGGGGAGGTCTTCTAACAGCTTAAACTTATCGAAAACTCTAATAAATTTGAGCTTCTTTTTTCTTTATTCATCACTCATTACTCATCATTCATTCCTCATCACTTCATTGTCAAAACTATTTTGCCGCTGCTGGCATTTGCAGTAATTTTTTTTCCACCTCCGTTTATTTTGCCATCTACCTTATCATCTTTTACCTCTCCGCTAAAATTGGCCAGGTTACCCGTTTGAATTTTATCGGCATTCAAATCAACATCATACCCCTTGCCGGCTGGTAATTGCAATTCAATTTTGCCACTCGAATTTCTTATACGTACAAAGCTTTTAGGTTGTAGCATGGCAACCTTAATATCACCGCCACTGGTACCAGTTTCAACATTGCACGAAAGTGCTTTAAGATCGATGTTTCCGCCGGAAGTATGTGCATACAGGTCGCCACTCACAATAGCTGCCTGCACATTGCCACCACTGGTTTGGGCCCGTGTATTACCATCCATATTTTCCAGTTTAATTTCACCGCCAGAAGTAGTCAATTTTATTGATCCCTTACAATTGTTAGCTTCAATATTTCCACCGCTGGTAGTAAGTTTTATGTCATTGTCACAATCTTTTACCAGTATGTTGCCCCCCGAAGTTGTTCCATCCAATTTACCTTTTATATTGCTGATATAAAGGTTGCCGCCACTGGTAGTAAAATTTTGTTCGCCCCTTAAAGCGGTGAGCTCAATATTGCCGCCGCTGGTAGTAAGCTCTGTTGAAATATTTTCTGTTACAAATACTTTAAAAGAAATGGATAAGCCATTTTTCCAATTCATGTTTTTCGATTTTGGCCTTGCGCTGGCAGTAACTTTATTACCACTGATGTCAATTTTTAAATCATACAATTCATTCATTCTCTTTTGAATTTCTTCTTTTGAAGCATCACTGTTTTTCATATTAGAAGGCCGGGCAAACACTTCAATCCTGGCTTGTGCAGCCGCCACACTTTCTACAGAAATATTGCCGCCTGAAGTTTGCACTTCTACATTTTTAATGTCCTGGCCTGAGAGCGATTTGGTTAAATACGGTTCGTGTTTTTGCGCCGTTAGTGAGCTGCCAATACAGCTTACAAGAATGATCATTAAATGCTTTTTCATAATTTTTATTTTAATGGTTGATTGTATGGAATGTTATGTACGTTCAGGAAAAATTTTTGTTACAGTTAGTTTGAATTTTTTGGCGTATAAATAATAATCATTTTCATAAATACATTTTTTGTCCGGGCAGTGAATCATTGGTTATCATCGTTGCGTCGCCCTCTTGTGCCGCATACCTTTGGGGATCTTTATAGGCGGCTATGATTGCGTTGCGTTGCGTAGGAACAGGCCGCAGCCTGTTCCTACAATGCAATACCATTCAATTCAACAAAGCAATTCTATAACGCAATTAAAGATGCCATTGTAATTTTTTGTACAAGAGTGCGACGCAACGATGCTGCTCATAGCTTCTTAGCCCGGACAGAAAGTATTTTAAAATATGGAACCAGATTAATGGTATTGAAATTTGCGGTTCCGCACATTTTCACATTTGCTCATTTTCAAATTAGCACATTAGCACATTAGCTAATTAGCTAATTAGCTAATTGTTCATTCTGTTCTCAAACTATCCACCGGGTTAGCGATTGCTGCTTTAATTGCCTGGAAACTAACGGTAAGCAAGGCGATGATCATAGCTACACTGCCGGCCAAAGCAAATACCCACCAGCCAATACTGATGCGGTAAGGAAAATCCTGCAACCATTTGTGCATGGCATACCAGGCAAGCGGAGACGCAATGATTAAGGCAATAAAAACCAGCAATAAAAAATCACGGGATAGCAACGTCACAATGCTTTGTACACTTGCACCTAACACCTTGCGTACGCCAATTTCTTTAACCCGGGATTCTACTGTGAATGTTGCCAGGCCGAATAACCCGAGGCAGGCTATGAAAATTGCCCACACAGATGCGGTGGAAAATATACTGCCGTACTGTTTTTCGGCAGCATAACTTTTATTGTAATTTTCATCCGAAAAAAAATATTCAAAAGGGTTACCGGCAAAACTTGTTTTATACAACTTTTCAAGTGCGGCGATTTTATCCTGCATTTTATCTTCCGTTAACCGAACGCTGAAATAAGTATTGTTATTTTGAGGATAAAATATAATAGGATCAATCGGCCGCAGCAGGCTGGTATGGTGATAATCTTTTACAATGCCAATTACTTCCAGCGCACGCTCATCCCACTGCACTTTTGTGCGGAGGGCCTCTTCATTATTTTTAAAGCCGAGTTGCCGGATAGCCGTTTCATTCATCATTACTTTGCTGTTATCATTCCAGTCAACGGCGCATTCTTCCGGTGTAAAATTTCTTCCGCTAGCCAGGTCAATTTGATAGGTTTTTAAATACCTGTCGCTAATAATTGCAAAGGAATATGTTTTTACTTCATCCCCTTTTTTTGATGATGGCTGTGTAAATCCACTGGTCATAAAATTATACCAGCCGCCGGGGATGCTGCCGGAACCGCAATAATCTTTTATAAAAGATTGCTGAGCCAGGTTGTCCCAAAAAGCAGCACGCCTGTTTTTATAGCTGCTGTCTTTGCCAATTTCCGGCCCACGTATTACCAGTACCTGGCTTGTATTTGCGCCGATTTTTTGGTTTTGCATATAACCAAGTTGTGCATAAATAAGTATGGTGGCAATAATCAACGCAATGGAAATTACAAACTGCGATACCACCAATGCTTTGCGCAGAAAAACCCCTTTTGCTGTTTTATTTACTTTTCCTTTTAAGGTTGCAATGGGGTTGAAACCAGATAAAGAAAATGCAGTGTACCCACCGGATAATAACGAACCCGCCAGTAATAAAATAAGTGCATATACCCACACAGAAGTAGTGGCCAGTGTTTGCATGGATAGTTGCCTGCCCACGAGTGTATTAAATAAAGGTTGCAGCAATATAATCAGCACAATTGCCAGGGCAAAGGCCAGTAAATTGATCAATAAAGATTCGCTCATAAACTGTATAATAAGATTACGGCGGGTAGCACCAATTACTTTTCTTACGCCTACTTCGTTGGCCCTTTTAAAAGCATTGGCGGTGGAAAGATTTATGTAATTAAACCAGGCAATTAATAAAATCAACAAAGCTATTGCGCCAAGCATATACACATACTTTATATTACCGGTCGTCATTAAAGTTTCGTTGAGGCCCCTGCCCAAATGCACATCGGCACAAGCCTGTAGCCGGAAGCGTACACCATCTTTATCTTCTTTTAATTCGTCCCGTAACCGGGTTAATTTATTTTCGAATGCAGCAATGTTGGTGCCCTTATTTAAAAGGAAAAAAGTATTGATGTATTGTGACTCAAGGTTATCAAGCGCCGCCCAGTCATTGTCGTTGAGGTTTGCGGGGTTCTTTAATGTTTCTAAAGAAAATACCATATCGTAGCGGATGTCGGAGTTGTCGCCCATATTGGTAAACACTCCCTCAACAGTATATGCAGCGGTGCCAAACTGGTTAGAGAGATTAAGCAATTTACCCATGGGGTCTGCCTTGCCAAAATATTTTACGGCTGACGATTCGGATATAAAAACCGTGTTTGCTTTTGCAAGCGATGCTGCATTGCCAGACCTTAAGGGGAAACTAAAAAACTGAAAAAAGTTACCTTCTGCATAACCGATCCCTTCTTCCCGGTAGCTTTGGTTATTATCTTTTACTGAAACGATGCCCTTGCCCACGCCTGATTCGAAGCGACAGAAATCTTTTACTTCCGGAAATCGTTGCTTTGCCTGCAAGGCCCAGCCCGGTTCAATATCCGGCCAGGTTTTACCAACCTTATCTTCATTGAGCAGGCGGTACATGTTTGGCAGATTAGCATGAAACTGGTTCACACTTTTTTCGAGGCTGATGTATTGAAGCAATAATAAAAATGCGGCGATGCCCATTGCGAGCCCTACAATGTTAAGCGAAGCATACACTTTATTTCGAAAGATATTGCGGAAAGCGATTTTGAAAAAAGTTTGAATCATAATGCAGTTATTACCTGATTTAAAATAATTGTAAACAACGATCTAAATAATAAATAGTTTCAGAAATGCAGCAATTTAACTTTGAACGTATTTATAATCTCTACCCATCTCATGGCTGTATCTGATTGGTCAATGACTATGCCATTTAATAAATCCTTTACAGGTAAGGATTACAGCATTTTAAAATAAAAGAAGTGTTCGAAAACGAACAGTTTGTGTACAGTATCGGACAGTGGAGCGGCCTGGAAAAAGGAGTTCTTCAGAAGACTTCATTTTGCCCCCGTCCCCTCCCGATAAAAGATCGGGACCTTGTTATGGGGAGGCCTTCTACCAGTTGGCTTTTTTGGCAAAAGTGTTATTATTTGCAGTGGTTTTCTTTATTGTTCATTTTATAATGGTCTATAATGTTGCCAATTGGTATTCAGTACAAGAGGGCGATGCAACGATGTTCCACATTAATTCAATGCCCGGACCAATAATTTTTATTTCTTATAAAATTTATCATGCTCCCATTTTCATTTTCTCATTTTCTCATTTTCTCATTTTCACATTTTCACATTTGCACAATTGCACATTTGCACATTTGCACATTATTCTGTTCGTAAACTTTTAACAGGATTTGCAATGGCCGCTTTGATAGTTTGTATGCAAATAAGTAACGCCGTAATAATGCTCAACACCACTATCGCCAAAAAGAATGGCTGGGCTGTAATGTTGATGCGGTAAGTGTATGCCTGCAACCATTTTTGCATAAGGATGTACGCCACCGGGCATGCGATGATTGCTGCGATAATGACTACCTGCAAAAATTCTTTCATGAATAATGTGATGATGCCTGCTACGGATGAACCCAATACTTTTCTTATGCCGATTTCTTTGGTGCGTTTTTGTACGCTTAATGAAATAAGGCCCAGCACACCGAGTAATACAATGATCAGCGATAGCACGGTTGCAGCATAAG
The DNA here is from genome assembly GCA_031392305.1 of Ferruginibacter sp. GTDB lineage: Bacteria > Bacteroidota > Bacteroidia > Chitinophagales > Chitinophagaceae > Ferruginibacter. The sequence continues at coordinate 2,713 of JANMVB010000554.1, read as the reverse complement.
CTGCTTTCTTTAACTGTAGTTCCGACTTGTATAAAGTTGCCAGTGTTTCATCCATAAATTTATATTCGAAGGGAGTGCCGGGCATTAATGCCGACCATTTTTTTTGCAGGGCCGCTAATGCGTTGCCCATATTGCCGGGTTTTAGTTTGAAAGAGAAATAACGGAAGGTATTGGTAACCCTTACCTGCACAAAAGTAACAGGCGCTATTTCCTGCTGCATGGAACCAAAATGAAAATCTTTGGTAATGCCCCTCACTGTTGATGCAGGTTGATTGGATGCAAAAAATAATTTTTTCCCGATTGCTTCTGCCGGAGTTTGCCAGCCGTAAGCCTTTGCTGCGGCTTCATTCAACACAAGTGCGAAAGAATCGGATACGGCGCCAGGCTGTCCAAAAAATTCACCTGCGGCCATCGGGATACTATACGTGGAAGAAAAGTATTCGTCCGTTTGCAACATTTGCGATTGTAATGCACTGGCAGAATCCCCACCTTGTTTGTAGAATGCGATACTGCCTGAATTGTTGCCATCTGGCACTTCGTAAGAAAGGGTAACGTTGCTCACCTGCGGGCTGGCGGCAAACTGCCGGCGTATAGCTTCCATCTTTTGTACTCCTTCGGGGCTCCAGTTGCGGGGAAGTTGTGCGGAGATGATATAGGCTTTATCGTAGCCAAGATTTTTGCTGAAGAATAAATTTATTTGAGTTGAAATTATTATAGCTGCGATAAATACAATTGCAGCCGTAGCAAACTGAAACGCCACTAAGGATTTACGCAGCCATAAATTTTCTTTTACGGAACTTAGTTTTCCTTTTAATGATTCAACGGCTTTTAAAGATGACAAAACAAAGGCAGGATAGATGCCGGCAATTAAGCCAATGATCACTATCATCGAAACCGGAAATACGATAAAATATAATGGGAATACGCTGAGAGCGGGAACAGCTTTGCCCAATATATTTGAGAACAAATCCTTTGTCACCATATAAATTACCAACGCAATTATTGTAGATAAAAATACCAGGATAACAGATTCAATAAGAAATTGACTGATGAGTTGCGTTTTCAACCCACCCAGCACTTTACGTATGCCGATCTCACGCATGCGGGTAGCAGAGCGGCTTATGCTCATGTTGATAAAATTAATAATGGCCATCAGTAAAATAAAAAGGGCGATGGCGGATAATGCGTATAACATTTTTTGCACCAACCCGTTATTGGCCGAGAGATAGTAATCCTTTAACGGAACAAGATAAGGTTTCATGTTTTGCGTAATCTGTGGCGGCGCATTTTGACGGATCAGCAACTGCATTGGCTTATCAAGGTCTGCAGGGGTTACGCCTTTTTGCAATTCGATATAATTCAAAATATAGGCATTGGGCCAATCCATATTACGGCCAAAGAAAGCGAGATTGTCCGCAGCAATATAAAACCCGTTATTGTTATTGTCATTTACAAACGTTACTGAATTTTTTACCGGCATATTCATCACAGCCGTTATCATAAAATCGTGTTTGGAGCCAGAGAAATTTTCTATAGTGAGCACCTCCCCTGTTACATCCGTTTTGCCAAAATATTTAATGGCTTTTTCTGTAGTAATCACCACGGAGTATGGCCCATCAAAAGCAGTTGACGGGTTACCATGTTTTAAACTAAATCCATACATATTCAGCATGGTACTATCACAGAGCTGCAAGCCCTCCCGAAAAACTTTGTTACCCTTCGATACATTAGAAGTAACCCCATCCCAGCGATAATAATTGGCAACCAGGTTAGGATAATTCTCCCTCAAAGCCTTTGCCAGCGGGCCCATGGAAGTAAGCTCAATACCCTGGTTGGCATCTTTCCATTTGCTTTGAATAATGTATTGGTCGCCTGCATTTTTAAGTGTGCTGTTTACCTGCAACTCACTCCATACATAAGCGCCAATTAATAAAGTAAAGGCAATGCCGAACGACAAACCAATAACATTCACCAGCGAATAAAACCGGCTTTTTATAATGTTGCGCCAGGCTATTTTAAAATAATTTTTTACCATGGACTATGATTTTAAGATTAGGTGATTGCAGGATTATGCTTTTTATAATTATTTTTTTACGAACATTTGATCATTGGGCAGCATCGTTGTGTCACTCCCTTGTACCGCATACCATTGGGGAGCTTTAATTGTGTTGTATAAGCCTCACACTCCTGCTCTCTCTCCAAAGGAGAGGGAGCGGTGCTTAATACCAACTTGCAAACATTTTATCTTCCATTTCAACTTTATATCTTTTAATGATCTTGTTGCAGAGCCCATGCTGCGATTCATCCTTACAAAACTTAAGTAATTTTTTTTTGCATAACACAATTAAAGCTGCCTGAAGATATTCAGTACAAGAGTGCGACGCAACATTGATCCACATAGCTGCTTCTTTGCCCGGACAGAATTTTTTTTGTATTCATTGCCTTCATTTTCACATTGCACATTTGAACATCTTCACATTTCCTCATTTGCTCATTTACACATTTGCAAATTTGCACATTCCCTCACTCCATCCTCAAACTCTTCACCGGGTTGGCCCTTGCTGCTTTAATGGTTTGAAAAGCCAGTGTGAGCAAGGCTATTAATACCATTGCTGTGCCGCCGGCAAAAAATACCCACCAGCTAATATCCGTGCGATAGGCAAAATTTTGCAACCATTTGTACATGCCAAAACCTGCTACCGGTGCAGCAATT
>JANMVB010000528.1:0-2649 GCA_031392305.1 Ferruginibacter sp. | reverse complement strand
GTATTGTATTAAACTCTGCAATGTATGCCGGCAGGTCTTTTACATCTACTGCGGTATCTTCAATTACAGGAACGGCTTTGGCATCACCTGGCAAATTGCTCAGTAAACCAAGACCTGCTTTTCGGAGTGTCCATATTTTTTTACTGTCTTCGCCAAACAATAACGGGAAATGATAGCCTAAGTTTTCTGCCCGCATGTCCGCTTCTACTTTTGCTGCAATCGCAACAATTTCCTCCCGGTTGCTTCTTGCAAATTCTATCACCAATATTGCACCCGGGTCACCCTGAACAAAAAAGCGGTTTTTACTTTGCTCAATATTATCCTTAGTACATTCTAAAATATAATGATCAATCAATTCGCTGGCGCTGGGTTTATATTTTAGCGCAACCAGGTTGGCTCGTAACGATTCATCAATCGTATTAAAATGTACACAGAGCAGGCCGGTTTCTTTTGGGGGCAGCGGTACAAGGTTTAGTTTTATTTCTGTAATAAATGCCAGGGTACCTTCAGACCCTGCAATGAGTTTGCAAAAATTAAAATCATCTTCACCTGCTGTAAATGGAGCTGTTTCCAGCAGCACATCTAGGGCATAACCGGTGTTCCTTCTTTCAATACTTTTTTTTGGAAATTCTTTTCTTATCTCTACCTGGTTATCGTAATTGCTTAAAATATTTCTAACTGTTTTATAAATGTGTGCTTCCAGCGAAACTCCTTCACACTTTGCATGAAAATCATCCGGTCCGAGTGTTTTGAAACTTACTTCATTGCCATCGCTTAGCAATGTCTTTACTTCCAGCAAGTGCTCTCTTACACTACCATATTTTACTGAATTGGAACCGCATGAATTATTACCAACCATACCCCCGATCATTGCCCTGTTGGCGGTTGAAGTTTCGGGGCCAAAGAAAAGCCCGTGAGGTTTTAAAAACATATTAAGCTCATCCCTGATAACTCCCGGCTGTACCCTTACCCAATTTTCCTTTTCATTGAGCTCGATAATTTGAGTAAAATATTTTGATACATCCACCACTATCCCTTTTCCCACTACCTGGCCGGCGAGAGAAGTACCTGCCGTTCGTGGTATAAGCGAAGTATTATTAACCCTTACAAATAGAATTAATTTTTTAAGGTCTTCAATTGATTTGGGAACAGCTACAGCAAGCGGTAATTCACGATAGGCAGATGCATCTGTTGCATACAATATCCGCATGGTGTCGTCAAAATATAATTCGCCTTCAAGATTTTTAGCCAGTTCGGTAAGCCGTTGATTCATTATAGAGGAATGCTTTATTGAATAAGCTTCAAAAATAAATCATTTTAGGATAAGGATAGTGGCAATATACTGTGAGAAGGAAATACAAACAAAGCTGGGGTATTTTACGTAATCCAATAGAATGATAAGTTATTTTAAACCAGTAAGCAATAATTACATTTTACTATTTGATAGTTTGTTGAGTGATTGATGTGGAACTTTCTTTATGCATTTAACATAAACTACTACCACTGATACACTGATACTATAATAATTTTGCCCCTCATTTAAAAAAATTTCTATATAAAGAGAAATAAAAAAATTTGTAGAATATATTCTACGCATTTTATTTATTACATGCAAAAACCTTTATTAAAATAAAAAATTATCGGGGATTTTGGCTTAAAAAACAAGTTGACCGGCATTTAAACCACTTGGCAACTAATTTGCTATCAATATTACTATAGATAAAGAGCAATAAGTTTTAACCTCAAACCACATTATGAAAAAAGTTATATTACCACTGTTAATTGCATTTGTATTATTTACGGGTTGTAAAAAAGAGAAAGTAACAACACCCGATCCTGATCCTTCAATTTGCGGACTGAATAAAGCAAACCTGATTGGATCTTACAAAATCACGGCTATATCGTATAAAAAAAATACTGAAACAGCACCGATTGATGAATTTGCATTGTATGATGAATGTGAAAAAGATGACTTAACAATCTTTAATTCAAATAATACTACAACATATACTGATATAGGCATGATTTGCACGCCTCCAGACAATGGAGTTGGGACCTGGTCGTTAAACGGAAATAAATTAACTATCGACGGGGACATAAGCACCGTAACAGATTTTACCTGCAACGGGGGAATGAAATTAAATTATACAACAAGCACACCAGGGGAAGTAACCATATTTACAATCGTACGAGTACCATAAACCTCTAACCAATAAGACAAAAAAAGCCGGGCTGATTGCACGGCTTTTTTGTTTGGGCTTATCATTAAAGCTCTTGTACATTTCTAAAAACAAAACTTTGGTAACTGTAATGTGCGTTTGCTAACTTTACCGCTCAAAAAAATTGGTATATGAAAAAATTATTTCTTTCGGCTTTATGCCTTGCTGCATTAACAGCAACAGATGCCCAACAATTAAAAACACCTTCTCCCTCTCCTACCCAAACCGTGAAACAGGATTTTGGATTGGGAAGTATTGAAATATCTTATAGCCGCCCCGGTGTGAAAGGCCGTAAAATTTTTGGCGACCTTGTTCCTTTTGATAAGGTATGGCGTACTGGTGCAAACAGTGCAACTACATTAACTTTTACTGACGATGTAAATATTGGCGGAACGAAAGTTGCTGCCGGTAAATATGGTTTTCTTACCAT
>JANMVB010000429.1:0-15912 GCA_031392305.1 Ferruginibacter sp. | reverse complement strand
TGGGAGATTTATAAAGTGAAACCACTACCTCATCAATATTTTCTTCACCATCTTTAATAAGGCCAACATGCAAGGTGTGAGAAAGTTGCCGGGTAAGGTCTTTTGAATGAAATAAAGAATTTGCAATTTCAAAACTGTTGTCACCACTTAACCTGATTACACCAATTGCACCAACACCCGGTGGAGTAGCTAACGCCACAATTGTATCATCCCATCCGGAAATATTATTTAGCATATTGCAAAGATACAACAGTGGCCAAGTCTCTAAAAACGAATGATCCTTTTCTCACATTATAAAAAAGTGAATAAATTTTTTGTCCGGGCAGTGAAGCTGCTTGGGTCATCGTTGCGTCGCCCTCTTTTACTCAATACCAATTGGGAGCATTAATTGCGTTTTAGATTAAAGTAGAACTTTTTATTTGGTAAAACAAAAAATACTGATTTTACTTATGTGCAGTGAGGAGAAGCCAGCAATATTTAATCAAAAAAATCAGTTCAATTTAAAAATGGTTCTATCAAAGGCATCAATTTCGCTCACATGATAATGCTTTACACCATTAATAGTCACTTCATCAATTATATCTACAAAATTCTGATATGTACTTTCATTTGTAGCCTTTATAATTAATACCAATTCTTTTGATTCTCCGTCTCCAGACATGTCCAATTGATTTTTCTTTTGCAATATAATATTACGGATACCCGGCAATGCAAAACCAGTTGTCTTAACAATAGTATTTCTGTTTGGCATACCCTCATAATATTGTATGCTATTATCTTTTTGTAACAACAGTGTTATTGCGCATGATTCACATATTTCGTCACCAGGTTTTACTTTATCGTAAGGCATATTAAGGTTCATTACAGTTGGTTGAGATAGTGTAGTTGTGAAAACAAAAAATGTAATCAACAAAAAACCCAGGTCAACCATTGGCGTCAGGTCAACCCTAGTATTTTTTTTATTAATTTTCAACCCCTTTTTATTAGTGGTTTTTTTAGTTTCAATTTCTGACATATCCATATTTTCTTGTAAGATGTAAAGTGAATAAATTTCCACAGCTACATTTAAAAATCTAACAAATACTTCGGGCAATTACCCATTTGAAAATTAAAAAGGAATAAATTAAATATATTGTAGGTGAAGCCCCACATAGGTTTGCGGTATAAGTCCCGATTCAAGTATAACATCGGGATGCCGACAAAAATCGGGGCAGGTGACATGCAAAAGGCATCCCTTATGGACAATGATGTACGATGAAGATTCTTAGCCTGGAAAAAAAATTTTAAACTAAAGGGTTACAAAAAAAATCCCCCGCAAATCTGCGGGGGGATATAAATTTTTTTTTAAATTAATTTATTGTTCTTCAACAATAAATGTAATTGGCTGCCGACGATATGCGTTTACGTTACGGCCATTTTGTAGTGCCGGCGTCCATTTAGGGCCACGTTTTATAATTTTAACTGCTTCATCTTCCATGCCAAAACCATGTTTGGTTTCTGCCTGTACATCACTAATACTTCCATCTTTACTTACAATAAACTTAACTATTACCTGGTAAGTACCACCCGCTGCTCCATTGTCAACCGGTGCATTAGCATTCAGGTTCTTTTGAAGATAGCGGATCCATGCTGCTTGTCCACCTGGGAACTGAGCTTCATTTTCTACTTTTGTAAAAATTTTATCTTCATCATCTGCCTTGGGGGCTTCAACTATTTGTGTACCCTTATCTTCTACTGGTGCCTGTACAATTTGTTCCTTATTATCACTCTCAACAGTTTTAGTACTGATTACCTGATCTTCTTTTATCTCCTCAATTTTTTCATCTTCCTTAACTTCTTCATCCTTTACAATTTTAGGAGGGGTAAACTTTACCTGGTTAATTTCCGGAGGCGGTGGTGCTTTTGGAGGTGGCGGTGGTGGTGGCGGTGGTGGCGGTTCGTTGGTTTTTATTTCGGCCATCTGTGCATCCAATACTTCAATTTCTTCCGGGGCATTTTTACTTACATAATTTGCAAAAACAGTACTTAAAAAAACAAGAATTGCAAGTGCAGCGGTAAATATGAGGGCTTTAGTTAGCCTTCCGTTATAAGTTTTTCGAAGCTCGTATGCGCCATATTGTTTATTCTTACCATCAAAAATGATGTCAAGAATATCGGCGTTTAAAATTTTATTTGTCTCCATTTTTAAATGCTTTGTTTGTTAGATTCAAAATATAACAAATTTCATAAATTATTTTATACCGTTTGCCTGCTCAGTTATTTGAATTAACTGTGCCTCAGTATCACTCATATCAACCTCAGCATAGTGGCCTGGCGGTACAGCATTGATTGCCATTTCATCTAAAATATCAATAGCATTTTTAAATGTCGCTTCTTTATCAGATTTTATAATGTACATTAAATCCCCGATTGGAGTAGCATTTTTTTTATCAAGAATTACCTGGCGGATGTCCTTAAAATTGCTGCTTTTAAATTGTGTTGATGCTTCTGTAGGAGATAATAAACCAAAATAATAATACACCTGGTCACTCTTTCCTAAGAGTAGCGTCATTACTCCCGAATTTTTAACTTTCAATTCATTGGTTGGGTCATCTTTTGGTTCATTCATTCCCATGGCTGTAGGCTGGGCCATTGTAGTAGTGAATACAAAAAATGTAATTAGAAGAAATCCGAGATCTACCATTGGAGTTAAATCAACCCGGGTAGATTGTTTTTTTGCTTTTTTTACGCCAGGCCCTTTTTTATGACCGCCGCCCGACGATGTATCCATTTCTGCCATAACACTATAATTTTATTTTTCTTAAAATAAATTTTTAATTATTCCTTTTCAGCTACTGCTGACTTGTATAATTCTGACTCGGTTGGCACACCTTCCGGGTTGGTAACAATCTTAAATTTAAATATCTCGTTTTTCTTGAAGGCAGTTTTTATATTTTTAAAAGCCGGGTATTTCGCTGCATTATCCCCTTTAACGAGCAGATTTAGATTATCCATACTTTCACCACTAAACGAACTAACAATGCTACGCATCCAGTCTGTTAGCTCATTATTAGTCGTATCAGTAGGGATGCCAGGCATTTTATCAGCAGCCATTGGGCTTGAAAGATTTAGGTAACTTTTTATCTGGTTAAATGGTAACCCAATAAAGTCAACTTTTTTCAATTTAGTCATTTCGGTAGGTGAAAGCCCAAGTGATTTACTTGTATTGATGTCTTCCAAAATTTTGTCTTTATGCTTCTTATCCCCCAATAAAAGAAAAACCTTCCCATCTTTTGTAAGTGTAATTAAAATGGCTTCTTCTTTTGCTACCTTATTAGACACTGAAGAAGGTGCCATTACTGAAACAGCTTCAGGTGGTTTTTGCTTGGTGGCAAGGATAAAGAATGACAATAGCAAAAATGCTACGTCACACATCGCTGTCATATCTATGACTGTGCTTTTACGAGGTATTTTAACTTTTGGCATTATTTAATATTTTTATTTTTCCTTTTAAGAAGATGCAGGCACTCCACTTTTCCATACATTATTTGTAAAGAGAAGCAAAGCTCTGAGTTAAAGTAAAACCAGATTCATCAATGCCGTAAGTAATCCCATCAATCTTAGTTGTAAATACATTGTACATAATGATAGCAAATGCAGATGTACCAATACCCAATGCAGTATTATATAAGGCTTCAGAAATACCAACTGACAATTCACGGGCAGCATCACCACCACCGGAGTCACCTAGTTTAGAGAAAGAGCGAATCATACCTAATACAGTACCTAGTAATCCCAATAAGGTAGCAACTGAGGCAATCGTTGATAAGAATACAAGGTTTTTTTCGAGCATAGGTAGTTCCAGTGATGTTGCTTCTTCTACTTCTTTTTGTATTGCCAACACTTTTTGATCAGTACTTAATTCATTATTGCCGATCATATCTTTATAGCGATGCAATCCAGCTTTCATAACGTTACCTACTGACCCCTTTTGTTTATCGCACTCTGAAAGGGCCGCATCAACATTTTTATTAGCAAGATGATACTGAACTTTACGGATAAAATCTGCATTACTTCCTGTACCATTGGCTTTTGAAATTGTCATAAATCTTTCAATTACAAATGTTAGCACAGTTAAAAAACATCCAATCAGGATTGGCACAATGATACCACCCAGGTAAATTTTTGCAAGATCGGTTTTAGGATCGTTGTGCTTAGGCCAAAAAGCACCTGTTCCTTTAATACCAAAATTATCAGCATTACCCAATAAAAATCTCCAGATGATATAGCCTAAAATAATACAGATTAACGGGGCAAGGTAAGAAATTGCATTGCCGGATTTTTTTACCTGTACTGAGGTAGATGGTTTTACAGTTGCAGTTGATTTAGTTTCTGCCATGACGTTCAATTTTTTTAGTGAGTTAAATGAATTGCTGTTTGGTTAAATTTTTCGTTCTACAATGCTAAGGAAAAAAAGCATTTCAACAATCAAATATGTGAGAGAAATTTTTCCGTGATGCACAAGTTAATAAAATAATTGAATGAATCATAATTGAGTTGTCTTTTTTAGAAAATTTTCCGCAGCTGATGGAAACAACTTTTTTAAGAAAGGCAAAATTTAAAAATGGAATTAAACTGTGGTCTCTAAATAACTAATTAATACAACTTAATTTATCCTTCTCCAAGAGAATTAATGCATGAAAAAGATGCAACCAATTTATTTTCTTGATAAATCAAATAGAGTAAAAAAATGGACCAGTGAAGCGAATGTAATTAACCGGTGAAGACATCATTCATACCTTAAAGCTACGATGGGGTCAAGTTTTGCCGCTTTATAGGCTGGATAAAGGCCGGCAAGCAAACCGACCAGGGAGCAAACAGCCACGCCAATAATAACCCATACCCACGGTACAACGAAGCCTGTTTTCAACATAACGGCAACAATATTTCCAAAAAGTACACCGGTGATTATTCCTGCAAGTGCGCCCATCAGGCTTATCAATATTGATTCCCACAAAAACTGGGCCCTCACTTCAGAAGATTTGCCACCCAAAGATTTTATAAGCCCAATTTCTTTGGTACGCTCATTTACCGCCACCAACATAATATTCATCAATCCTATTGCTGCACCAATCAAAGTAATTAATGCAATCGCCAGGGTAGCATACTTCAAAAAACCAAGGTTAGTCATCAATGATTGAGCAATGCTATCACTTTTGTCAATATAAAAATTATCATCTTCTTTTACATCAAGCTTCCGCACCGGCCTAAAAGCGCCGGTTGCCTCTCCTACTGCCGGGTCAAGCAGTTTCATATCATTTACCATCACTGCAATATTATACGATTTACCTTCGGAACCATAGATGCGCCTGATGTTATTATAAGTGGTAATCACGACTTTATCCGCATTCATAAAAGCGCTGCTCCCCTTTTCTTTTAAAATACCTATAATGCGGTATTTATTATTACCAACACTAATAATTTTATCCAGTGCACGCTGGGTGTTTTCACCAAATAGTTTTTGTGCAATTACATTGCCTACCACACATACACTCCTGCCGCTTGCCACATCGGCTTCATTAAAATCACGGCCATAAAATAATTCATACCCGTTTAACTGTAAATAGTATTCGTCGCCTCCTATTACCCTTACATCGGGATTGGTTTTTTTAGTATCTGTATTAACAATAACACCTCCGGGGCCTGACAATGCAATGCCTACTTTTGCCGGAAAAGCATAATGCGATTTAAAAGCCCTTGCTTCATCCACACTTATCATTTTGCCCTCGCTTGACTTTTTAGATACAAGAGAACTACGTTTTGTTTTTTTTGTTGAGCTTTGATTGTGGCCACCACCAAAACGAATATTCCGTTCCTTAAACCGTATGCTAAAAGCATTGGCCCCCATGGTAGAAAAGCTTTTGGTAAGGCTTTGGTTTACGGCTTCCACCGCTGTGATAATCGCTATCAGCGCCATTATGCCCAAGGCAATAATAATTACCGTAATCGCCGTTCGCAGCCGGTTACTTTTAATGGTTGTATAAGAAAGTGATATGGAGTCAATTAATTTCATGTGCTTAATTCTTACTAAAGTTAAAATCAAATTACAACATGCAACTTAAAAATTTACAAACGGTAGGTGGCACTTTTTTATCTTGGTGTAAAAGCTTAAACAATGCTCATCTTCTAATAAATAAGGGTTCATTCTTTCATTAGTTTTCTAATAAAAATTGCTGCTTACAATTTTTTTTGCTTATGCATATTTTATTATTGCTCCAACTGTGAAGCCATGATGAACATCGTTGTGTCACTCACTTGTACGGCAAATTTTTGGGCAGCTTTACCAGCTTTACCTACATAATTTGGTTGAGCAGCAGAGTAAATGATAAAGTTATAACGTGAGCAAAGATCCACATTGGTATGACGTACAAGGGAGTGACACAACGATGTTATATTGAAAAACCAATGTTTGTCAACAAGAAATTACTTTGAAGAAATTGGTGTATTGGAAAATTAATAGTGCAACCAATCAGTGATTAACGTAGGAAATATACCCAATACTAAAATGAGTACCGCAGTTATGATCAACAGCAGCCTGAACGAACCGGTAATATCTGTGCCCAGGGCCATGGATGAATTTGCTTTTGCTGCAGCACTTACCTCTTTAAAAAACATGGCTTGTATTATTTTGAAATAATAATAAGCACTGATGGCGGCACACAACACGGCGAATAATACCAGCCAATGCTGCTGCCCGTTACGCAAGGCTGCCATCAACATATAAAATTTGCTTTGAAAGCCTGCGGTTAATGGGATACCTGTTAAGGATAATAAAAAAACGGTGGCAGTAACGGCCAGCACCGGCTGCTGCTTTCCCAATCCATTAAAACCTTCGATGGTGTAATCATCCATTTTGATGAGGATGGCGAATAAACCAATGGTGGCTAAACTATAAGCTGCAGCATATAAAATCAATCCTTCTTTTGCGGTTTGGTTTAGAGCAAAAATGGCGAGCAGCATAAACCCGGCCTGTGCAATGCTTGAATAAGCCAGCATGCGTTTTACACTCTGCTGAAACACTGCTGTAAGGTTGCCAATAAATAATGTGGCCGCAGTAATGATGGCAATCAGCATTTGCCATTGGGGCTGTACTTTACCAAAAGAGTTTTCGAATAATCGTATAAATGCGATAAATCCGGCAATCTTAACAATAGTGGCCATAAAGGAAGTAAAAACTGCCGGTGCCCCATCATACACATCCGGTGTCCAGAAATGAAAGGGTGCAGCAGATACTTTGAACGACATGGCAATCAACATAAATACCAACCCGATGGCAATCATTACGGGCATTTTACCTTCGCCCAGGTTGATGTTGTTTATATAGAACGAACCTTCGGTATTACCCCCATATAAAAATGCAATACCCATCAGCATAATGCCGGTAGAAAATGCACCCATTAAAAAATATTTCAAGGCCGCTTCATTGCTTTTTAAATTTCGTTTATCGCTTCCGGTTAAAATATACAATGGGATAGAAATGATTTCAATGCCGATAAACAGCATCAAGAGTGTATTGAAAGTGGCTGCTAAACATACACCGCACAACACAAAAAATATAAGGGCAAAATACTCAGACACATTTGCACCAACTTTTTCAATATCCCTGCCGCTTAATAAAAAGAACAATAAAGTACAGGCCATTGCAACAGTAATAAATGTAAGGTTGAAACTATTGAATGAAAGCATGTCCCGTACATCAATATCAAAGATGGGTTGACCGTTATATAATTCCATGCAGTTGGCAACAAGTACAATAGTAAGGCCGGCAATGGCCCAGTATTTACACATCGATTTTGTTTTGAAGAATACACCTCCAAACATCATGATAACACCCCAGACTGCTGTTAATATAATTGCGTTCATATCCCAATTCCGCTTTAGCGGAACGAATTGATTTTAGTTACTTAAATCTTGTTACAATTGCTGTTACCGTATCTTTTGCCAGGTCGAAAAATGGCTGAGGGTAAACACCTGCTATAAATATTGCTACTACAATAACCCCTAATATAATTTTTTCATTCATTGAAATATCCCTCATACCTGCTGTTAAACTATTGGCCTCACCATAAAAAACTTTTTGCACCATATTTAATGTGTATACCGCCGCAAGGATAATACTTAAACCTGCAAATGCTGTGTACCAGGGGCTGTACCGGAACAAGCCGCTAAACATCATAAACTCTCCCACGAATGCATTTGTAAGCGGCAATGCAATATTTGCCAATGCAATTACCACGAGCATAATGGTTAATACCGGTGCCTTATGGGCTACACCAGATAGTTGAGAAATTTTGCGAACACCCAATTGCTTTTCAATTAAATCAATTACTATCCATAAGCCGATGATATTAATACCATGACTGAACATTTGAATCATTACACCTTCAACAGCAATTTGTTTGGTAGTAAAAATTGCTGCACACATTAAACCAATATGGGCAATAGAAGAATAGGCCACCAGGCGTTTGAGGTCATCCTGTTTTATTGCTATCAAACTGGCATAGATCATTCCTATTACCGATAAGCCAATTACCAGATTATCAAACTTGGCAACGGCTGCCGGAAACATAGGTAGCAACCAACGCAGCACGCCAAATACGCCCATTTTTACCATTACCCCACTCAATACCATGGTAACGGCTGTGGGTGCCTGCTCATAGGTATCAGGCTGCCAGGTGTGAAGAGGAAATATGGGCATCTTAACTGCAAAGGCAATAAAGAAAAGCCAGAACAACCAGTTTTGTTGAGAAGGAATTAATGCTACCGAATGAAAAGCCTGGATAGAAAAACTATGATCTGAAAACGGCGTAGGACCAGTTTGAAGATAAACATAAATGATGCCTATCAACATCAACAGTGATGCAGTAAATGTATAAATGAAGAATTTAAAAGTTGCAGCAATTCTTTTTTCGCCACCCCACCGGCTGCATAAAAAATAAACGGGGATTAAAGCAAGCTCCCAGAAGAAATAGAATAATAAAGCATCTGTAGCAAGGAAAACGCCCATTAAACCTGCCTGGGATAATAACATGAGGCCATAGAATGTATTGGAATGATGGTAAGTATTTTTATAGGTAGCAATAAATATTACGGGAAAAGAAAAGGCAGTTAAAAAGGTAAGTATCCTGCCCATGCCATCAAGGCTAACAGAAAAACTGCTACCCATATATTTAAGCCATTCGTAATTAAAAACTGTACCACTTAATGCTGCATCATTTCTAAAATATAAAGCAGCTAAAGAAATGAATAAAGTAATGAATGCAGCAAATAAACTCCAGGCTTTAACTGATGCTTCTCCTTTGATAAAAAAGGCCAGCAATCCGGCAACCAGCGGAAAGAAGATCAACAAATGAGGAATAGTTATATCATTACCAAACATCAGGGATATATTTTACAGGAACAACTGAATAATAAATAATACTAAAATACCAACTACCATCAACAGCACATAAGTGCTAACCTGGCCACTCTGCAATAAACGGATTTGCCTGCTGCCATAATTTACTGCACGCCCTACACCGTTTACAAATCCATCCACCACATTTTTCTCCATTACGTTGGTAAAGAAAGCAGCCATTGATTGTACAGGTTTTACAATAATGGAATTATATAATTCATCTACATACCATTTATTGGCTAAAATTTTTCCGATACCTGTTTCTTCAGCACCTGTTTTTTCGTATTTGCTGAATTTGTTCCACGCATATAACAAGGCAATTAAAGCACCCGCTACAGAAATTCCCATCAACATATATTCTGTACTATGCGACATTTCATGCTTTGCTGCAATAGCATTGCTTTGTGCAAAAATGGGTTCCAGGAATGCTTCCAGCCGGTGGCCGCCATGCATGAATATTTCGGGAATACCGATCCATCCACCAACTACTGCCAACACTGCAAGGATGATGAGTGGGAAAGTAATTGCCGCCGGGCTTTCGTGTAAGTGATGCTCCTGCTCATGAGTGCCACGAAACTTTCCGAGGAATGTCATGGCATATAAACGGAACATATAAAATGCGGTCATCAATGCACCCAATACACCGATGCCCCACAACAAGGGATTTTTTGCAAATGCACCAGCCAGTATTTCATCTTTAGAAAAGAAGCCGGAGAATCCAGGCATTCCAACGATGGCAAGGCAACCGAGGAGGAAAGTGATATGAGTGATGCTCATGTATTTTTTTAGCCCGCCCATATTACGCATATCCTGTTCGCCGCCCATTGCATGTATTACGCTACCTGCACCCAGGAACAATAAAGCTTTAAAAAATGCATGGGTCATTACGTGAAATACAGCGCCAGTGTAAGCACCAACGCCCAACCCTAAAAACATATATCCCAACTGGCTAACGGTAGAATATGCCAGTACTTTTTTAATATCATTTTGTTTTAAAGCAATGGTGGCTGCAAGTATAGCTGTGGCCAACCCAACTATTGCAATCACCGCTTGTGTGGTGGGTGCCATGGTGAATAAAATATTGCTCCTTGCAATCATATAAATACCGGCAGTAACCATGGTGGCCGCATGTATTAATGCACTCACGGGTGTGGGACCTGCCATTGCATCCGGCAGCCAGGTATATAAAGGGATTTGTGCACTTTTGCCGGTGGCACCTACAAATAAAAGCAGTGTGATGCCAGTAATATCAAATGTGCTTAGCTGGGACACATTTGCAAATACATCCTTATAATTAGCAGTGCCCAGTTTAGACAATAACCAAAATACAGCTAGTAAAAAACCGAGATCGCCGATGCGGTTCATTACAAAGGCCTTTTTTGCTGCTGCATTATAATTATTATTTTTAAACCAAAAGCCAATGAGCAGGTAAGAACATAAGCCTACCCCTTCCCAGCCGATGAACATGATGATATAATTGCCGCCCATTACCAACAGCAACATAGAGAATACAAAAAGATTGAGATAGGCAAAATATTTTGCAAAATCTTTTGAATCTTCTTCATGCATGTATGAAGTGGAATAAACATGAATGAGAAAACCTACACCTGTAATGATAAGCAGGAATAAAGAAGAAAGCTGGTCTATCTGGAAATCGAAACCGACTTTTAATGCGGAAGTATTTATAAAATCAAAATAGTGGGCAAGATGGGTATTGCCTTCTTTAACACTAAAAAAAACATATACACTTATAAGGAAAGAAGCAAGCACTACCCCGCTGCCGATGATGCCGGAAACTGATTTCGATAAATTTTTTCTACCCAGGCCATTGATTAAAAAACCAATGAGTGGTAAAACAGGTATGAGCCAAACTATTTGTAAAATATTATTCATAAGCCCCATCTCCTAAAGGAGAATTTTGACTGCACCAGTTTTGATGCAATTGTATTAATTAAAAAATATTTTTCAATCTTTAAATTCAGTTTCTATTTGATTTTTTATACTGCCTTATTCATTTATACTTTTCGATTTTTTGCTTCCCATAGCTGCAAAAGTACAAGTGAGTGACACAACGATGATTAATTGAAAAACAAATGTCTGTAAAACAAAAAAAACTTAATTAAAATAATTACTCTCTAATATGTATTCTCTTGCCTTACTTCCCTTTAGGGGTTGGGACTAACTAATTCTTTAACCTGTTTAAAAAATTAGCATCTACCGAGTGAACATTTCTATACATCATTACAATGATGGCGAGGCCCACACTTACTTCTGCCGCTGCTACCACCATAATAAAAAATACAAATATCTGTGCGTCTGTTGCGGCTGCCGGGTTGGTTACCCCCAAAACCTGATTGTGCATTTTTGAAAAAGCTACCAGTAACAAATTAGCAGCATTCAACATGAGCTCAATGCACATAAAAATAATGATGGCATTGCGACGGGTGAGCACGCCAATTACACCAATGCTAAACAATGCAACTGCTAAAAATATGTAATAATAAACCGGCATACAATAATTATAATTTTACATAAATGCCCATTCCTATGGTGGAAGAAGCTGGTTGTATTGAAAATATATCTTTGATTTTTTTTCTTGCAATTCCATTGAAAATATCAACGGCTTTATACGAAGCGCCTTTGGTTAAAAACTTACTGATTAACCCTGTACCGATACTTGAAAGGCCACTGATGATGGCACCCTGGTAATCTTGCTTGAGCGCTGATTTATCCAATGAGCGGATGGTACCATACAAAGCAATGGCGCTACCTGCATAAGCTGCAACTTTATAAATGGTACGACCTGTTTTAAATGTTTTGTACAACTTGGTAATCTCCTGGTTTCTTTTTAGGCCAAAGATTTCGCCCAGCTTATTTATGTTTGGAATGGCCACATTGCCAATAGAAAATTTGGGAGCAAAGCCTTTTTGTACCCGCATTGTTTTACCAAGCAGGTCACCTAAATCCAGTATTTTGTCCAAATCAATTTGGGCAGATGCTTTACCTGCAATTGCTATGGAAAGACTGGCCATGATGATCCATTTTTTCATTTGTATTCTTTAGTGCGTTAAGGATTATGCTTCTTTTTTTGAAATAACTACCGCACCAATCATAGCGCTTAAAAACAATACACTGCTTATTTCAAAAGGAAAAACATAATCAGTAAATAATGCCATGCCCAGGTTTTTTATCAGGCCTACATCGCCACCATTGGTTTGTACCAACTGTGCCGTAGCATCTGTTTGCTTTAGGGCAGCAACCAATACCAGTAACAGGCTGCAGCCCGCAATGGTGCCACTGTATAAAAGCAATTTATTTTTTTGCGGTGGCTCAGAATCTGCGTTGAGGTTCATCAGCATTACCACAAATAAAAATAATACCATGATGGCACCTGCATAAACAATAATATTTACGATAGCTAAAAACTGTGCATTCAATAAAATATAATGGCCGGAAATGGCAAAGAAAGTAATGATAAGGTATAAGATACTGTAAACGGGATTTTTACTGGCTACCACCATGGTGGCACCGCCGAGGGTAAGCAAACTTAAAAACCAAAATAATATTTCTGTTACACTCATAAGTGGTGTTGGGTTAATAAGACTATCACTTTTTGTTCGTGAATGGTGAATGGTGAATGGTCAAAAATTGAGCGCTCGTTTTATTTGAAATCATTGTTGAGCAAAACACACAAACAACTATATTTCCTAATCAATTTCTACTTTATTTTATTTGTACCCTTCCTCCTTTTGCCTTGGCATAAGCTTCTGGTTCTGTAACAGGGTTGGGGATTAACAAATCTTCTTTCCCATAAATAAAACCCTTGCGTTGAAAATTGGCCGGAGCAAATGTTTCACTTAAATAAATAGCATCCTTCGGGCAGGCCTCTTCGCATAAGCCACAAAAGATACAACGCAACATATTTATCTCATACTTGGCTGCATATTTTTCTTCCCGGTATAAATTTTCTTCTCCCGGTTTTCTTTCTGCAGCTTCCATCGTAATGGCTTCTGCCGGACATGCCACTGCACATAGGCCACATGCGGTACAATTCTCTCTTCCCTCTTCATCCCTGTTTAAAATATGCAGGCCCCTGAACACCGGGCTGAATGGACGGGTAACTTCAGGATAATTGATGGTTGGCCGCTTTTTAAACATGTGCCCGAATGTAATGGCCATTCCTTTAAAAATTGCGGGCAGGTAAGCTCTTTCCAATAAACTCATCGGCTTTCTTTCTACCTGCTTCGCCCTGTTTGTAAGTGCTTCCATATATCTTTTATTATAAGCAACATAAAAGTTGCGCAAATATATTTTTAATGTTTAGAAATGCCAGTTATTTTCCAAAATATAAAATAAAGGCACCGGTTACCAGCATATTGATGAGTGCCAGCGGAATCAAAACTTTCCACCCAAGGTTCATCAATTGATCGTACCTGAAACGTGGGATCGTCCACCTTACCCACATGAATAAAAAGAGAAAAGCCGCAGCTTTAAAAAGGAACACAAATGTATGTATCAATGCAATCCAGTTTACACCGATTTTATCTGCAAAAGCTGCATCATTTAAAAAAGGAATGTCATAGCCCCCAAAAAATAAACTCACCATTACCGCACTGCTCAGGAACATGTTGATGTATTCAGCAAAAAGAAAGAACCCAAGTTTCATGGAGGAATATTCTGTATGGTAACCGCCTATCAATTCGTTTTCTGCCTCGGGCAAATCGAAAGGCGTTCTGTTACATTCTGCAAAGGCACAAATTAAAAATATAAGGAAACCAAGGGGTTGTTTTATGATGTTCCAGCTATACCAGTGCTCCTGTTGTTGTACTACAATTTCTTTGAGGCTAAGCGTTCCCGTTGACATTAGCAATGCAATCAACGCAATACCCATCGCCAGTTCGTAACTGATAATTTGCGATGCTGCCCTTAACCCACCCATAAGCGAAAACTTGTTGTTGCTGGCCCAGCTACCAATCATAATACCATACACACCCATACTTACCACGCCAAATACATATAATATTCCAATGTTGATGTCTGCGATTTGCAGCGAAATATCCCTGTCAAAAAAATGAACTTTATCGCCCCAGGGAATAACGGCGCCGGTCATCATTGCGGTTAACATGGCCAGGCAAGGGCCAAGTATAAATAAAAATTTAGATGATAAATTGGGAATAATCTCTTCCTTAAAAAATAACTTCAATCCATCTGCCACAGGTTGTAACAGACCAAATGGCCCGGCACGATTTGGGCCCCGCCTGTCTTGCATAATAGCAGCAACTTTGCGTTCAGCAAAAGTTGCATACATGGCAATTACCAACGACGACATTACCACCACAATGATGAGTATTAATTTTTCAAGAATTAAAGAAAGCTCAATTGACAATAGCATAATTTGTATAAATATTTTTTAACCAACTTAATATCCATGAGCAGCATCGTTGTGTCACTCCCTTGGTACCGCATACCTATGTGGAACGTCCTCCATTCACTACCTCATTATAATATTTTTGAATCTTTTGTAACTACGCCTTTCCAACCATATATAAATTCCAATATCAATAATTCAGCAGTCTGTTCGCATAACTACCCGGAACAAAGTCCCCGTTTTTTATCGGGAGGGGACGGGGGTAAAATCCTCCGAATGTGCCGGACCATCTATTTCACTCAAAAATACATTCGGATCATTTACTTCACTCTCATCATGAATGTCCATTAAAAGTTTGGGCTCCCTTCCGCTCATTACTTCCTGTATTGTTTCTTTAGGCATCACCAACCCTTCATATTGCCCCTGCGAAATCACTGAATGCCGGTTAACTTTCGTAACGCCTTCTATTACCCAATCAATTGTTTTCTTTTTATCAAACCGGCAAGTATTACAAATCCAGCCGGGCTTACCATCGTAGCTCTGCACTTCGCCCCATTGATCTTTACGAGCTGTTACCCTGTACACTTCGTCACCCCTCAGCCACAAAGTAGTTTTACCGCAGCAACCATTGGTATCACAATTACGATGTGCATCTACTGGTTTTGTAAACCACACCCGGTTTTTAAAACGAAATGTTTTATCCGTTAAAGCGCCTACGGGGCACACATCAATCATGTTGCCGCTAAAATCATTGTCGATTGCCTTAGAAATATAAGTTGATATTTCGGCATGCTCTCCCCTGTCTAAAATACCATGTACCCTTTTATTGGTAATCTGGTCAGCAATATAAGTGCAGCGGTAACACAAGATGCAACGTGTCATGTGCAATTGTATGTAAGGGCCAATATCTTCTTTCTCAAAAGTTCTTCTCGGGAATTCATAACGTGTGCCTTCTTTACCATGTTCATATCCGAGGTCCTGCAAATGGCATTCACCTGCCTGGTCACAGATAGGGCAGTCCAACGGATGATTTAATAATAAAAATTCTACAACAACTGCCCAAGCATCTATTACTTATTCACAAGATCGGAAGACCGACGAGTAGGGA
>JANMVB010000411.1:0-3206 GCA_031392305.1 Ferruginibacter sp. | reverse complement strand
ACCATGTCAGTAATAACCGGAGACAAAGAATTTTTTAAAGGCATACCCGAAGTAAAATATGAGGGGCCTGAAAGCGATAACCCGTTTGCGTTTCGCTGGTACGATGAAAATAAAATAGTGGGTGGAAAAACAATGAAAGAATACCTGCGCTTTGCCTGCGCTTACTGGCATTCGTTCGTGGGCAATGGTGGCGATCCTTTTGGTGAACCAACGCATGTACACCCGTGGGATGAAAAAGCGGATGCAGTGGAAAGGGCGAAGGATAAGGCGGATGCGGCGTTTGAATTTATTACAAAACTCGGCATGCCTTATTATTGTTTTCATGATGTGGATGCGGTGGATTATACCAATGATGTTGCCGACAATGAAAAAAGATTGCAGGCCATTGCAGCTTATTTAAAAACAAAACAGGATGCAAGCGGCGTGAAATTATTGTGGGGCACAGCTAATTTATTTTCGAACCGTAGGTATATGAATGGCGCTTCTACCAATCCTGATTTTCATGTGCTTGCCCATGGTGGTGCACAGGTAAAGGCAGCACTGGATGCTACCATTGCGTTGGGTGGTGAGAACTATGTTTTCTGGGGTGGCCGTGAAGGCTATATGAGTTTGCTGAATACAAATATGAAAAGGGAAAAAGAGCATCTTGCCAGGTTTTTGCACACAGCAAAAGACTATGCAAGAAGCAATGGGTTTAAGGGTACATTTTTTATTGAACCCAAGCCTTGTGAGCCAAGCAAACACCAATACGATTATGACTGCGAAACAGTGATTGGCTTTTTGCGCCAGTATGATTTGCTGAATGATTTTAAAATAAATATTGAAGTGAACCATGCTACATTAGCTGGCCATACATTTCAGCACGAGCTGCAGGTGGCGGCTGATGCAGGCATGTTGGGCAGCATGGATGCCAACAGGGGTGATTATCAGAATGGCTGGGATACAGACCAGTTTCCAAACAATATTAATGAACTGGCAGAAGCGATGTTGGTGATTTTGGAAGCAGGCGGATTCGCCGGAGGCGGTATCAACTTTGATGCGAAGATCAGGCGCAATTCTACTGACCCTGCGGATCTTTTTTATGCGCATATCGGCGGCATGGATGCATTTGCAAGATCGTTGATAATTGCTGATAATATTTTGCAGAAAAGTGATTATAAAAAGATACGCACCGATCGATATGCAAGCTATGACAATGGTAAGGGCAAAGAGTTTGAAGCTGGTAAATTGTCGCTGGAAGACCTGCGGAATTATGCTGTTGAAAACGGCGAACCTGCCACCATCAGCGGTAAGCAGGAGTACCTGGAAAATATTGTGAACAGGTATATTTAATCACTACATTTTTTGATAGCTCTTCATTCTTTTACCAAAGGATGAAGGGCTTTTTTTATGCCTGGTATTTTAACCGGTACTACTTTCCAAATCTTTCATTTCAGTAATTACGTAATTGCCACTGATATATTTTTCCGTTAAACCTTGTTCACCATTATTGGTCATACTACGACTAACAGGTGTTATAATTATTCAAACAATTATTACCACCTAAAAACTTAACAACATGAAAACTCAATATGTAATTTGTTGCCTGCTTATCCTCATCATCTCCGCCTTTATGACCTGGCAAGCCGAAAGCGCCTGGTTTGCTGTAATGGCTTATACTACCTTCATTATTTTATTAAAAGGACTTGGAAAGAAATTGATTGGGAAACTGGATGTGTAAGAAGCTTAAATGCTTTTTATGCAACTTCAGAACTGCTGAATTATCGAAAACTAACATCCACACTTTTTGTTTTTTTTGTCCGGGCAACTGAGCCCTGAATGAGCATCGTTGCATCGCCCTCTTGTACTTTTGAATATATGGCAGCGCTTTCAATTTGCGAAGAACCCCTTTAATTTAAGGAAGGGCACAGAGTGCTGAACTTACCAAAGGCACAAAGTGCAATCAATAAATATATTAGCCGTGCAACTTTATGTAAGGCGAAAAAGCATTGTATGTTTAAAGTAAGATTAAATAAATGCATTTACTCTATCATCACTACATCTACATCCGAAACAATCTCACTTTCCTTTTTATTTTTATCAAAAAAACGTACGTATAAATGATAGGTTTCTCCCACCTCCATAGGGTTTCCGGTGGTTATTGTAGCTTTTAATGATGCTGCTTTATCTTTATCAAGAGCAGGTTGTTCTGCAAAAGCATCCGGCAGATTCAGTAGTTCTTTGCCAGCTTTATCCGTTAAAATAATAAGGCACCCCGGACTAACTTTACCATCCTTTGCTTCGTAATAATCTACCCCATCTGCAATAAGCTCAATCTTTTTACCCAATGCAATTTTATTGCCGGATAATTTATTGTCATCTACTACTAAATAAATATCTGCTACTGCGAAGCCATTGTACGTGCTGGTTAATCCGGTAGATAAATCTTTTTTTACTCCTTTGCTAAAACCACCTCCGCAACTGTATAGTGTAAAAACAATAGAAGCATAAACAAAGTTTTTTAATTGCATAAATTTTTATTTTATTGTTTATAATACTGTGCTTTAATTCCGACAGTAATTTAATAATTTATAGTGTATCGTTTTTTATTATTCTTTCTTACCAAAACCTGTTTCGCCAATCCATAAAATTCTGGCACCTTTAATACAGACAAATTGTACATTATACGTTTTGGGCTTGCCTTCGATATCTGAAAATTTTACCTGCCAGTTATTGAGCATTGTAAAGTTGCCGCTTGATTTTACACTTTGAAATTTTATGTTGCCCACAAAACCGCTGGCCACGCCTAAATCCCATTTGTAAGTGTTGGCCACACCAAATTCAAAATTTTCGTTAGATGCATGTGTGTTGGCACCTGCATCTGCACCGGTGTAGGCATTTACATACTGCGTCATGCCGGTAAAATTGCTGGTCCATTTGCCGTTAAGATCAGAAGCAGCTACAGCAAACTTGTTGTAGTTGGCCATGGCCGCCATTTTATCCCAACTTGCTGCCAATGCTTCATTTGTATAAGCACCAAATTCTTTTTCGAAAGAATTTTTATCTGTGGAAATAAACTCAATATATTTTCCTGCACCACTGTTAAAATGTTTTTTAAAAAATACAACATACACTGTTTTGCCAGTCACTTTTTCAACCATACTTGCTTCTGCAAACTCAATAGATTGCCAGTTGTATAATGGTTTAAATTCCATATTGGTTGCGCT
>JANMVB010000225.1:0-4680 GCA_031392305.1 Ferruginibacter sp. | reverse complement strand
CTCATTACTTTCTTTAAGTTTCTCCACATCTTTCATCCCTTCTTCAATTACTTTTTTTAAAGAATCCTTGTTTAGTTTATTTTAATCTTCAAGTCCTTGGCTGATAGCACCCTGCAAACTATCCATACTCATCGTTTTCATTACCTCCTGCATGTCTTTCATATCGCCCATATCAGAGCCGGAGTTTTTCATGCCGGTTGAAATTAAAGATATTTTCCATTGCCCATCTTCCTTTACCAAACTAAACGGACGGGTTTCAGTTTTACCTTCATTATCAAATTCAACGTTTACAGTTGCATTGTCACCATCTATCTTTTCATCTTTAATTTCAATGCGTGCATTTTTTGCTTTGTCTTTAAACTGAGCCGCCATTTTATCTTTCATCTCCTTTGCTTTGGCAGGGTCAGCATTAGCAAGAAACCCTTCTGCAATATCCAAAAGGCCTGCATCCGATTTGGTAATATATTTTTTTAACTCCGCAATATTACCTTCCCTCGCTGCCGCAATAAAAGATGCTACTGTATTTTTTGGTGAACTGGTTGAGCCGATTTTGCAACTGTATAAAACGATTGTTAAACAAACGAAGGTTAAAATCCTTTTCATGAAATTTTTATTTGTTTTTGAAAAATTACCTGCGTTCGTTGGTGGTGTCAAATTCTTTATCCTTATCATAAGCCCTGATGATTGCCTTCACCAATTTGTGACGCACCACATCTTCTTCATCCAGTTCAATATGGGCAATGCCTTCTACATTTTTTAAAATTCGTAAAGCTTTATCAATACCGCTGCGCATATTTTTTGGTAAATCAATTTGGGTAGGGTCGCCTGTAATAATTGCTTTTGCATTGGCACCAATACGGGTAAGAAACATTTTTAACTGACCGTCATTGGTGTTTTGTGCTTCATCTAAAATAATAAAAGCATTGTCAAGTGTACGGCCCCTCATATAAGCCAGTGGCGCAATTTCAATGGTACGGGTGGTCATATAATAACCCAGTTTGTCTGCAGGTATCATATCATCCAGGGCATCATACAAAGGGCGTAAATACGGGTCGATTTTCTCTTTTAAATCACCAGGTAGAAAACCCAGATTTTCTCCAGCTTCTACAGCGGGCCTTGTTAAAATAATTTTTTTAACCGTCTTTGCTTTTAATGCCCTTACTGCAAGTGCCACCGCAGTATAGGTTTTACCGGTACCGGCAGGGCCGATGGCAAATACTATGTCATTTTTATCCACCGCAGTTACCATGCGTTTTTGATTAGCTGTACGGGCTCTTACGGTTTTACCATTGGGGCCAAATACCAGCACATCATTGGGGTTGCGGTCAACAAAATTGTCAACCACCTGCTGGTCATCACCACCTAGAATTTGTTCAAAATAGTTTTCACTCATGTGGCCATTTCGTTCAATGTATTGAACGATCAAAACAATTTTTTCCTTGGCATCTACAATCTGTTCGGGAGCTCCGCTCAGTTTTACTTGTGTGCCGCGGCTGAGAATTTTGAGAAGGGGAAATTTCTTTTTAAGAATGTCAAGTTTACCATTGTTAACGCCAAAGAATTCAATTGGGTTAACTGTTTCGAGGTTGATAATTGCTTCTGTCAAAGTACGTTTGGTTTTAGGTTAACTGAAGGATTAATTTAAAATGCTACTCTTTCATCTATTTCAAATTTACCGAATTGCCCATGATAAAACCTATAATTTTTTATACACACAATGTTAAAAACCTACTTATCATTTTATTTGTTTTTGGTTTACAGTTTAGGGTTTACCGTTTATTGTTTTCTGTTTATAGTTTTTTGGGTGTTGGATGGCTTGCATATTATTTAGTAATTGTAACACCAAACTCGAAACAGAGAAAATTATAACAGCTAATTATATTGTGGTTAAAGCTCCAAATGGGTATGCGGTACAAGTGAGTGACACAACGATGATCACCAATGCTTCTTAGCCTGTGCAAAAAAAATAATTGTACAGGAAAATGTTACAGGTAACATTGATATTTTGAGCAGTATTTCTTAAAATATTTTTGAAAGAAATTATCAGGTTGCAAGCTGCTTTGCATAAGCAACAGCTATCCTGGCACCTACTGCTGCGTTGTTTAATATGAGGGCTATATTGGTTTCGAGGCTTTCGCCTTTTGTATGTGTGGCAATATATTTTAGGAGGAAGGGTGTTACGTTTTTCCCGGTTATATTTTCTGCGGCTGCAGCATCCAAAGCTTTGCGGATATAAATTTCTATTTCCTTATTATCTGCTTCCTGTGCAGCAGGTACCGGGTTCGCAATCAACACAGCCCCGTTAAGTTCCATCAACCATTTGGCATGTAAGAGTGCAGCAATTTCTTCCGGCGTATCTAACCGTAACGGAGAGGTATAGCCGCTTTTGGAAGAATAAAATCCCGGGAATTCATCCTGCCCGATAGTTACTACGGGGATACCATTTGTTTCAAGGTACTCCAGTGTTAATCCGATATCTAAAATTGATTTTACCCCTGCAGAAATAATGGCAACAGATGTTTGTGCCATCTCTGTTAAATCAGCAGAAATATCCATGGTAGTTGCGGCCCCTCTGTGTACACCTCCAATACCGCCGGTGGCAAAAATTTTGATGCCTGCCATAGCTGCTATCCGCATGGTTGCTGCTACGGTTGTAGCTCCATATAGTTGTTTGCTTAATACAAAAGGAATGTCACGTAAACTTACTTTCCAAACATCAGGGGTGTTTCCAAAATATTCAATTTGTTCAGCACTTAACCCTACATGGCATTTGCCATTAAATATTGCAATGGTGGCGGGGATGGCCCCGTTTTTCCTTACGGCATCTTCTACAGCAAGTGCTGTGGCTACATTTTTTGGATATGGCATTCCATGCGAAATGATGGTTGACTCCAGCGCCACTACAGGGCGGCCTGTATGTAAAGCTTCTTTTACTTCGGGGTTAATTTCTAAAAAAGCATTCATTCACTATAATATTTTGAAACAAGTTGTAATAATTTTTCTTTGTTTAAATGTGTGGCAATGGCACCATTTACCTGTAATATTTCTGCAGATAATGTATGGGCTGTGCGCAGGCTGGTAAGGTTATCGCTGCCATGAAATTTCGAAAAAATAAATCCTGCTACTGAACCATCACCTGCTCCGGTGCAATCAACTACTGCTGCATCGGGTGCTGATAATTGTAGGGTTTCTGTTTTTTTATACAGGGCCGAACCTGCCTTGCCTTTATGTAGCCAAATATTTTGAATACCCCTGCCCAGCAATTCTTTTATCTGCTCTTCTGTAGTGATGGCTTGGTCGCTGCACAATACAGGTAGTTCATCTTCATTGGGGGTTATCAGGTACAACCCATTCAAATCAGCAGCAGCAATTTTTCTTGCAGGGGGAACCGATACCGGTTCAATAATCATCCGGATAGCATGTTCATTCGTAAATTGAATTAACCAGTTAATAGATGCTACACTAATATTTGCATCTGCAAGAATATAAGTTGCCTGACTCAGCAATGCAGTATGCTTTTGTAAATATTCAGGCGTAATTAAATGGAATACCGGATGTGTTATTAAGGCAGTAAACAAAGAGCCATCCTGGTTGATGATGGCAGTATATTTACAGGTAGGCAAAGCGGTTGTTATTGAAGTATCGAGCTGGATGCCGGCATCCACACAAATCTGTTTAAGCCAGCTCCCATCTGCATCATTACCAAATACGGTGATGAGTTGCACGGGTACATCTAATAAAGATAACTGGTGAGCTATATTCCGGCTAACGCCACCGGCACTGCGGTTTACAGTTACCTCATTGGTGGTGTGCATCATCATTTTATCCGTAGCATAAAACAATTCATCTACTAATGCTGCACCTATACATATTACCTGGCTAACCATCCGGCAAAAATATGGAAAGTATAATTATGCTGCTGCGTTACCTTTAATGCTTGCTTGTAAAATTGTAAATTTTTTTGGGAGTAATAATCATACATGATTGTAAGATTGGGTAAGTAATCCGCAAGGCCATACGATTTAAAAACAAGCAAAAGAATAATTGACTTGCAATTAACCATAAGTGTAAGTAAATTTATAAAAAATCTATTTTATGGCAGACACCCAGGGAACAGTTTTTATTAATTACCGCAAGGATGATAGTAATTGGAATGCGTTGGCATTGTACAACGACCTGCAAAAATATTTTTCAGAAGAGCAGTTGTTTAAAGATTTTAATGCCATTCTTCCCGGAGATGATTTTGTAATCAGTATTCAAAATGCATTGAATAAATGCAATGTTCTGCTGGTAATTATAGGTAAGCAGTGGTTGAATGCAAAGAATGCAGATGGCACAAGGCGGCTTGATGACCCGGATGATTTCGTACGGCTTGAAGTAGCTACTGCACTTGAAAGGGGCGTACAGGTAATACCGGTTTTATTTGATGATACACCTATGCCAAAACCTGCAGACCTGCCCGAAAATTTAAGGCCACTTTGCAGAAGGCAATTTATAGAAATAGATTCAAAACGATTTGAGGATGATGTACGGAACCTTGCTGAAGCCATAAAAAAAATAATGCCTTGCGATCCCCCCAAGCCACCTGTTACCCCGCAAAGAACTCATGCACAGCAACAACCTCAGCAACAGCGACCTTCTCAACAGCCACCGCAGCAAATGCATCAACAACAGCCGCAA
>JANMVB010000386.1:0-7791 GCA_031392305.1 Ferruginibacter sp. | reverse complement strand
TACACAGAATACTGCTCATAATTATAATTTACCGGGTACATATTTAGTTAAACTGATAGCCACTGATATTAACGGTTGTAAAGACAGTATAACTAAAAGCATAACAATTACCAGTATAATTAATTTCGATTTTTCTTACCAGCAAAGTATCTGCAATCCATTGTCAGTTCAATTCTTTAATATTGGTAATACTCCCGGAAATACTTATTGGTCTTTTGGGGATGGCAGTTCTGTAACGGGTAATGCAACACCAACTCATCTATATGGTGCGCCGGGAAACTATATTGTAAAATACAATATCCAAAATGGAGCTTGCATTGATACCGTAACTAAAACTATTTCAATTAATACGCTTTGGGATGATATGGTCATTACCCCTGATACTCTTATCTGTTTCAAATCTACAAAGCAATTATTTACTAAACCGGCGTTAAGTTTCTGCTGGTCACCTGTTACATATTTAAATGACCCAACTTCACCCAATCCAATAACTTCTGCACAGCAGCCGATCACTTATTATTTCACCTCGGAGGTTGCTGGCAATAATATCATAACCAATGGTGATTTTAATATAGGCAATACAGGATTTACCTCGCAATATAATTTTGTAAATACAAATACAACAGAAGGAGAATATTTTGTTGGCCCCAATCCACAGGCCTGGAATACTTTCCTGAGCAATTGTCCCGATCATACTTCAGGAACCGGAAACATGATGCTGGTGAATGGAGCACCTGTTGCAGATGTAAATGTTTGGACACAGGTAGTACCGGTAACTCCAAATACCAACTATGCTTTTTCTACCTGGATCCAAGCCCTTTACTCTCCCAATCCTGCACAATTAAGTTTTTCAATAAATGGTGGAACGCTTGGAAATTTAATTACTGCCAGCTTACCTACCTGCACATGGAACCAGTTTTATGCTACCTGGAACTCAGGAAATAATACAACAGCCACAATAGCTATCGTAAATAAAAACACCTTTGTACAAGGCAATGATTTTGCCTTAGATGATATATCATTTTCCCCGGTTTTAATAAAAAGAGATAGTGTGAAAATATCTATTGATACGCCTTATGTTAAAACGATAGCTGATACTGCTACCTGCTTAGGAAAGGCGGTTCAGTTAAACTCCACCGGAGCAGTTACCTATTCCTGGCTGCCTTCATCCGGACTAGATAATGATACAAATGCTAACCCGCTTGCAACACCGGCCAATACAACACAATACATCGTTTCAGGCACCAATGCATCAGGCTGTACCGCCACAGACACAGTAAATATTATTATTAAACAACTTCCCCTAATTACAAAATCTTCTGATTCAACCATTTGCCGGAATGTGCCGGTACAGTTATTTGCAAGTGGCGGTAATTCTTATTCATGGTTGCCGGTTGGTTCTTTAAATAACCCATCTATTGCTAATCCGGTTGCATCACCCTTGGTTAATACAACTTACCAGGTAACCGTAACCGCAGCAAATAATTGCAGTAAAACCGATTCAGTAAAAATAGCTATACATTCATTGCCTGTGTTTAGCGTTTCTCCCGACAAATCTACCTGTGTTACAAATAATAATTCCCTCACTGCCAGTGGCGGAACTCTTTATTTGTGGAGCCCCGCTGCTTTGGTTGATAATCCCAACATTGCAACGCCGGTTAGCAATGCAACTATCACTACCACATTTACGGTAAAAATTAAAGATGGCGCCTGCAACGACTCAACAGTGTTATCAACTAAGCTCACAATTTTACCCGGCCTAAAAATAACCGCAACTAAATCGAATGACATTGATTGTGTATTATCCAGTGCACAACTTACAGCGTCCGGGGCACTAATGTATATTTGGTCGCCTGCCATTGGGTTAAGCAACGCCGCCATACCAAACCCACTTGCCTCAATAACCAGCACTCAACAGTACATTGTTACCGGCACGGATAGCAGCACTAATTGCACCGGTACAGCAACAATTACACTGGCAGTAAAACCACCAGCCAACCCAACATTTTTTGTACCCAACGCATTTTCACCAAATGGCGATGGAAAGAATGATTGCTTTAGAGTGAGACAATTTGGAACTGTAAAATCTGTAGATTTTTCTATTTATAACCGTGTAGGAAATTTAATATTTCATACCTTAAATGTAAATGATTGCTGGGATGGCACCTACAAAGGAAACCCTGCAGATCCAGGTAATTATGTCTATTATATTAAAACCTTTAACAATTGTGGGGAGAATATTAAAAAGGGGAACCTTATACTGATAAGATAATTGTTGAAATCAGTTATAAATCCAGTTCTACTATTTTAAAGGGATAATTAATTGGAGGGGTTAAAGCATAAGCAAAGCTCCACATAGGTATGACGTACAAGGGAGTGACACAACGATGATGCCCATGGCTATTTTCGTTCGGGCAACAAAAAAACTTTACATCAGCACATTCGCAAATTAGCTAATTAGCAAATTGTATTTACTTATGTATCTCACTTGTAAAATGAAATTCAATGCCGGGATTATTTTGCCTTTCGGTATTTAAAAACCATTCGCTTTGCGCCAGGTACACCAGGTGGCCGTCTTTATCTTCGGCAATATTAGCCTGTTTAAAACGGATAAAATCTTCCAGCTTTTTTGGGTCGCTGCTGGTAAGCCAGCAGGCTTTATAAAACGGCAGGCTATTCATTTGCACCGAGGCACCGTACTCCTGCAGCAGGCGGTATTGTATTACTTCAAACTGCAACTCACCCACACAACCAATGATCTTTTTGTTGCCGCCAAACTGTGTAAACAATTGTGCTACACCTTCATCCGTTAACTGCAAGAGGCCCTTTTCAAGCTGCTTGGTTTTCATCGGGTCTTTGTTCTGCACTTCCTTAAATATTTCAGGAGAAAAAGAAGGTATGCCGGTAAAATAAAATTTTTCACCTTCTGTGAGGGTGTCACCAATTTTAAAATTTCCTGTATCAAACAAACCCACCACATCGC
This sequence comes from Ferruginibacter sp., assembly GCA_031392305.1. Lineage (GTDB taxonomy): Bacteria > Bacteroidota > Bacteroidia > Chitinophagales > Chitinophagaceae > Ferruginibacter. Next base: position 4,808 of record JANMVB010000386.1, on the reverse strand, counting down.
CGGGGTAAGCATCTTCAATCACTTCTTTTTGGCGGGCCAAAAAACTATAAGGATTATTGAATCTAAAATCCCTTTCGAGGCGAACGTGTTTGTAATATTTATTGCGCTCAAACCTTCCGCTGCACACCCGTAAAAAGGCAATCCTGTCACGGTGTTTGGGATCGAGGTTGGCATGTATCTTAAAAATAAATCCACTAAACTTATCCTCTTCGGGAGTAATATCCCGTTCGGTAGTATGCCTTGGCCTGGGCGTAGGTGCAATTCGAATAAATGTATCCAGCATTTCCTTTACTCCAAAATTGTTAACCGCACTTCCAAAAAATACCGGCGCAGTTTTACCACTTAAATAATCAGCCAGGTTTAATTCGCCATACACACCATCAATTAACTCCACATCATCACGTAATGTAGTGGCATCCTTCTCCCCTATTTTAGCATCCAGTATTTTGTCGTTCAGGTCTTTTATTTCAATCACATCTTCATCATTGGCCTTGGTGCCGGCAGCAAATAATACCAGGCTTTTTTTATGCAGATCATACACGCCTTTAAAATCTTTACCACTGTTAATGGGCACCGTCATTGGGTGCAACTGTATTTTTAATTCATTTTCAATTTCTTCCAAAAGGTCAAACCGGTTTTTACCATCCCTATCCATTTTGTTGATGAATACAATTACCGGCGTGTTGCGCATGGCAATAACTTCCATCAGCCGCCTTGTTTGGGCCTCTACCCCGTTTACGCTGTCAATTACCAAAACCACACTATCCACTGCCGTTAGTGTACGGTAAGTATCTTCCGCAAAGTCTTTGTGGCCGGGGGTATCAAGCAAATTTATCAGGTGGCCTTCGTACTCAAAAGTCATAACACTGGTAGCCACACTAATGCCACGCTGCCGCTCAATTTCCATAAAATCGGAGGTAGCATGTTTCTTTATCTTATTACTTTTTACGGCACCCGCTGTTTGTATTGCACCGCCAAACAACAAAAATTTTTCTGTTAAAGTAGTTTTACCGGCATCCGGGTGAGAGATAATGGCAAATGTTTTGCGCTTATTTATTTCGTTGATATATTTCATTGCTGCTTCAAAATTGGTGATGTAACCCTACACCAAATTGGGCGCAAAGGTAAGGGTTGAAACCTTAATATGCAGATGAGTGATTTGATGATAAAGCTTATGCTGGAAATTTTTATTTTACGGGCTTTGGAAGCAATGGGCATTCCCGAAAAAAATCGGGATTTCGCAAAAAAATTATTTACCAAACATTTTATCAATGCTCAACATCGTTGTGTCACTCACTTGTACCGCATACCAATGTGGAACTTTACCTGGCGAATAGATAACACCTAAGCCCCTTAAAATACAACATAAAAATATGAAAGGAGAAGACGGAAAAATTAATTGAAATTAAGAACAGGGTTTGCAAATCATTCCTAAGCAGCAATTCGTTGAAGGATCACTTTACATTGAGTTGAAGAAGTTACCTGCACAAAATGATTTTCGTATAATGGAATTGCCAGATAATCCCCCGGTTGCAGTTGATACACCTTGGCGCCAATAGTGATATTGCAGGTGCCTTCCACAATTAAAAATTTTTCATACTCATCATCATGCACTTCCTGTGGTGCCATATCTTTTATCCAAACTATTGCAGTTAAAGCATGTGGAGTGTAGCCAATTATTTTTGCATGTATATCATTAAAATCTGCTGCAATCATATCAGGCCTGTTAAGCCATTTGGCATAATCATTTATTGTAGAACCTTCATTTAATTCCGGAGGAAAAGAAGGCTGTTCACCATTCTTCATTCTTTCAGTAAAATCAACAGCAGCCAATAACATAGGCTTAAGGGTAGGCTCCGGTATAATTGTATTTGTAAGTGCATACAGTTCAAGCGCATCACTAATCAGCTCAATTTCTGCTTGTATTTCAGAAAACGATGCTGCCATTTGCTCAACCAGGTCATTTTCTTCAATTGTTGAACTGCCTGATACATATGCTTCCAATATCCCGGATTCAATAAAAGCCTTTAAATTTTCCATAAAATTACCTCCTCAAAATTGACCACATTAAAAAGGCTGTTTAAAACCTAAAATAATAATCAAAATTAATCAACATTTTGTATAATTCAGTTACTCCGCAATATTATACCAATACTCACTATGCTAACCCTTAATGATAACTATCAACACCGGTTAAATTATTTTCCGCCTATACATACTAAATTATTGAATGGTTGGATTTATTTAGGATTTTCACCTTGCAGTTTACCCCCATTATTTTTTGCGTTTAGTTAATTAATGTTCAATGTCACCAGGCTTATAACGGGGTAAATTGGTATTGTGTAATTTAGCGCAACCAAAAAATTACACTTAATTCTCTAACAAACATTTCACAACATGTTAAAGATTTAAAACTAAAATTAATCGTACGTATGTTACTGAATTTTAAAAAAAAGTATAAAAAAAACAATCACATCAACATGAAACACGTAGCAATAGCTATCCTGGCAACTTTTACCATGTATAGTTGCACCCAACCTGTCAATGGCTCTAAATCAACGAGCACCGCAGGCATAGATAACCTTATCCCTGATACAAACTGGACTGTAAAAATAGAGAAGACTAATGCAGAATGGAAGAAACTGCTTACACCGGCGCAATACAATATCACCAGGGAACAGGGTACCGAAAAACCATTCTCCAGTGAATACAACGACAATAATGAAACCGGTATTTATTATTGCGTAAGTTGTAAAAACCCATTATTTAGTTCAGCTACAAAATTTGATTCAGGCACCGGATGGCCGAGTTATTATGCACCCTACTCCGGCAAGAGTGTAAAAGTATCAACAGATAATTCAGAAGGTATGGCAAGGGATGAAGTTTCCTGCCAGCGCTGTGGTGCCCACCTGGGCCATGTATTTAATGACGGGCCTGCACCAACCGGCTTGCGTTATTGCATGGATGGGGTGGCTTTTATATTTCAAAAAGAGGCGCTCAATGCAAAGCTGAGCAAAGCCACTTTTGCATCAGGTTGTTTTTGGTGTGTAGAGGCAGTTTTTGAAAGTATAAAAGGAGTAAGAGAAGCCATATCCGGATATGCAGGCGGCGATAAGGAACAACCAACTTATGAAGAAGTGGGAAGCGGACAAACCGGCCATGCAGAAACGGTTGAAATATATTATGATTCAAACTTGGTAACTTACCCGCAATTATTAAAAGTATATTTTGCTTCGCAGGATCCTACGCAAGTGAATGGACAGGGCCCCGATAATGGAAGTGCATACCGCTCCATAATATTTTACCGGAATGAAAATGAAAAACAATTAGCAGATGCATATATAAACGAATTAAATAAGTCGGGCAAATATTCGAAACCAATTGCGGCTGAGGTAGTACCTTTTAAAAAATTCTGGGAGGCGGAAGATTACCATCAAAATTATGTTGCGCTTAACCCTACGGTAAGGTATGTACAACTGGAATCTATTCCACGCCTGCGCAGGGCACAAAAAGAATTAGCGGAATTAATTAAGCCAGATAAATTGCTGAAGTAAATAGAGGTTGACTTAAAGTAATTAATAGATAACACTTTCAAATAGTGTTTTTAAAATGCAGATAAAGTTCCATATTGGTATGCGGTACAAGAGGGCGATGCAACGATGCCCCACATTGTTTCTTAGCCCGGACAAAAAACTAAAAATATAGGTAGGCAAGCACAACTAACAGAAAATCTTTTATATAAAATGGCTCCCACAAGTGGAGCCATTTCTTTTAAATATAAAACCTGAAATTTTAGAAATCACTTAATACATTGAACGTTTTCTTCTGCAGGTACTTATGAAAAAGTGCCAGGTTTTCTTTGTTTTGCATAATGCTCAAATGCCTGGTGTGATGCATATCTGTACCAACAAGATCGGCAAGGTCATGATCTAATAAATATTTTGCCGCCTTAGCTACATGCTTGCCATAATAACCAGTGAGTGATAAAAGATTAACCTGCAAAAGAAAGCCCATATCTTTTAAATGCACATACTCAGCATAATGATCGTGGTAATAAAAATACCTTTCGGGATGGGCCATAATTGGGCGGTACCCTTTCTTCATAATTTCAAATGCAATTTCATTTAAATTGCCGGAGGCGGCGGCATAAGACTGCTCGGTTAAAATTATATTTTTATGTATGCACAGCAACGGCTCATCTTCACTTAAAAGTTTTAAAAAATAATCATCCAGCATATACTCCGCTGCTGCTGATATTTCTATTTTTATTTGTGCCGACTTGCATGCCTGCTGTAATATAGCCAATGCCTTGTTTATTATTTCAGGTGTATTGCGGTACATATCTGCAATTACATGCGGGGTGGCAACTGTTTTACGAATGCCCAAATCGTAGATGCCTTTTACCAACTGGAGTGAAGTTTCAATATCCGGCGAACCATCATCGATACCAGCAAGAATATGGGAATGAATATCAGTTTGAAATGGTAGCTGCTGTGGTATTTCGAGACCGGAAGGTTTCTTTTTAAAAAAATTAAACATAGCGTTATAATGTACGCAAGGTAAGCAAAGAATATTTTGGAGAATGCAAAAAATGAGGAGGGATGCATTAAAAATTGTCGCTACTCCAATAAAGGTAGTGGCCGGTGAGGACTCCGGCCACGGCTGGCTGTCGCTGGCTGGTGTGGCACCAGCCAGCGTCAATTTTAATTTCACCCATGAAACGTTTTTTGGAATATTTACTATATGTTACTTTAATGCTGAGTGTAGAAAAATTGTACAAGATATATTTGAAAATTAAACAGGGAGAG
>JANMVB010000379.1:0-1568 GCA_031392305.1 Ferruginibacter sp. | reverse complement strand
TCGTTACCATTGTAGCTATAAATAGACTCAGCCTTTGCTCCAGAGGTAATGATTAAATACATCTTAAACAAAGGCTGATAAATTGGCTAACAATCTGGTACAAATATATAGCGCAGTTTTCAACAACAGCATCAAATTTTTCTTTTTTTTGTAAATTTTGTGTTATTGAAACAGAAACAATTGGTCGGCAAAAAAGGACTAATTTCGTTTGCCCTATTTAATTCATTTTTATTATTAAAATACTCACAAGATGCAAGTTTGGAAAGATTACCAGGAAAAAAACAAGGATCGTTTTTTAAACGAGTTACTCGAACTGTTGCGTATACCCAGTGTAAGTGCAAAAACGGAAAATAAAGCGGATATGATTAAATGTGCTGAAAGCGTAAAGCAACGTTTAATTGAAGCTGGTGTAGACAAGGTGGAAATTTATCCTACAGATGGCCACCCGATTGTGTATGCTGAAAAAATAATTGACCCATCAAAGCCTACCGTGTTGGTGTATGGCCATTACGATGTACAACCCGCCGAGCCGTTGGAGCTTTGGAAAAGCGGGCCATTCGATCCGGTGATTATAGATGGCAAAATTTTTGCCCGTGGAAGTTGCGATGACAAGGGCCAGGTGTACATGCATATAAAGGCATTGGAAACAATGATACAAACGCATACCCTCACAAATAATATTAAATTTTGTATTGAAGGCGAAGAAGAAGTAGGCTCACCTAACCTCGGTAAATTTGTTGCAGCACATAAAGAATTATTAAAAGCAGATGTGGTGTTGATCAGCGATACGGCCATGCTCAGTTTAGAAACACCCAGTATTGATATTGGCGTGCGTGGGCTTAGTTATATTGAAATAACTGTTACCGGCCCCGACCGTGATTTGCACAGCGGCGTGTATGGTGGAGCGGTAGCAAACCCTATCACCATGCTGGCAAAAATGATTGCTTCCTGCCATGATGAAAATAACCATATTACTATCCCCGGCTTTTACGATAATGTAGTAACGGCTACCGATGAAGAAAGAAAATTAATGGCTGCTGCACCTTACAATGAGCAGGAGTATAAAGATGATCTTGGGGTAAAAAAATTATGGGGCGAAAAAGGGTTTACCACCAACGAACGAACCGGCATCAGGCCCACGCTTGAATTAAATGGTATTTGGGGCGGCTACCAGGGCGAGGGTGCAAAAACGGTCTTACCTTCCAAAGCCATGGCAAAAATTTCTGCCCGCCTGGTACCCAATCAATCCAGCGAAAAAATTACTGCCATGTTACTGGAGCATTTTAAAAAAATTGCACCTCCCGGCATTACCATAAGTGCTTTTGAACATCATGGTGGCGAACCCTACATGACGCCGATTGGTAGTGTGGCTTACCTTGCTGCGGCAAAAGCCATAGAAGCTACTTTTGGTAAAGCACCCATCCCCGTACGGGGCGGTGGAAGCATCCCCATTTGTGCCTTGTTCGAAAAAGAACTTGGTATCAAAATAGTGTTCATGGGCTTTGGCCTCGATAGCGATAACCTGCATAGCCCCAATGAAAAATTTAATGTAGAAAATTTTTATAAAG
>JANMVB010000346.1:0-3103 GCA_031392305.1 Ferruginibacter sp. | reverse complement strand
GGTGCGGTTACCATAAGCCATCATGCCATTGTGAGCACCTACAATGCCCGCAAAAAAACCAAAGCCAATAATGCGTGTGCCATCTTCATGCTCCAGGCATTCGTAATCAACCAGGGTAATTTTTTTTTCAGCAATAGCCATTATCAAGGCCTTGTTATAAGGTTGCAGCTTTTTAGTATGCGAAAAAAACAGGTAAGTTTTTCCTGGTATCAACATCGCTGAAGGCACTTCTTTTATACCCATCAATACATCGCAGCCACTCATGTCTTCAGCCACTTCCACACCGGCAGCATGGTACTCTTTATCGCTGTAGCAGCGGATGTCGCTGTGTTGTACCATCACCCTTATATCTGTAAAGTTTTTATGCAGCCATTTGCATTGCGCCGGTGTTAATGCCACCCGGCTATCAGCAGGAATTTTGCCTTCCCTAATCAATCCAATCTTTAGCATCAATCGTAAAATTTTGTTGCAATTTATTGCATCCAAAGGTATCAGCAGCAGCAAAAAACTTTCTTTAAATAATTAGCGCTAAAAGTTACGTGCCATTAAAAAATTTTGTTGTCCGGGCAGAGGTTTTTCAATTAAACTTCATTGGCGTCGCACTCTTGTACTTTATACCTATGTGGAACTTTACCTACACAATATTTGTTATTCAAACGCAATACATTGCAACGCTGAAGAACACACGCAATGTATTTCATCATTACCTGGATGATACATTGAATTGTTATTGCAACTCCGGCAACTTAATAACAAACCTGGTAAATTCACCTTCTTTCGTTTCTACTTTCAACTCTCCCCCGTGTGCTTTTATAATATCATAGCTTAATGATAATCCCAATCCTGTTCCCTGTCCCGGAGGTTTTGTGGTAAAGAAGGGTTGATATATTTTATCCAATGCCTTCTCCGGAATACCGGTTCCATTGTCTTTGATAGATATTTCCACGCCCGCTTGCCCAGAAGGTGAGGTAATGCGTTTTGTTGTTACCCTCACTGATGGCTCATAGTTTTCTTCCATTAGTGCAGGGGTTTTCTTTTTTTCATTTACTGCATAAAAAGCGTTGTTATATAAGTTTAAGAAAACCCTTCCCAAATCCTGCGGCACCACTTCCATCCTGTTAATATGCTCATCAAGTTCTGCTTTAAAGTTTGCAGTAAAGTTTTTATCCTTGGCCCTTAATCCATTATAACTCATCCGCAAATACTCATCAGCAAGCTTGTTGATGTCGGTTGATTCTTTTTTTCCATTGCCTGCCTTTGAATGCTCCAGCATTGCTTTTACAATACCTTCAGCCCGTTTGCCGTGTTGGGTAATTTTTGAATTATTTTCTTTTATGTCTGCTGCTATTTCAAGCGCATATTCAAGGTTGCCTGATTCAAATTCCTGCTTCATTTCATCCATCATTTCATCATTCAACTCAGAGAAGTTATTAACGAAGTTTAACGGGTTTTGAATTTCGTGTGCAATGCCTGTAGTAAGCTCTCCAAGTGAGGCCATCTTTTCTGATTGAATCAACTGTGCCTGGGTAGCCTTTAATTTTTTCAACGCTTGTTCTGTTTTTATCTGCTGCTGTTGCAATTGTACGTTAGCTTTTCGCTGGTTGCGGTAGTTGCTATAAATAAAAAAGGAAAGCAAAAACAAAACAATTGCCCCGGCAATGGAAAAATTACGCTGAAACCGCTGGGCAGTTAATTCTTTTTCCTTCAGCAGCAATACCTGTTCCTTTTGAGTGGAGAGTAATGTTTGTTTTTCAAGCTGCGACTGCTGCAACACTTTGTCCTGCTCTGCCAGTGTCAACTTCTTTTCATTTTGCTCGTTGCTTAGCTGCAGCTCAGCCTGTGTTTTTAAGAAACTTAGCATCTGCACATCTTTTTCTTTTTGCGCCAGCTCAAGCGAAGCCTGCTTTAGCTTCAATGCCTGCTGTTGTTCTTTTGTAACAAGGGTTTGCTTTTCCAGTTGTTCAGCAATCAATGCCTGTTGCAGCCGCAACGAATCTTCTTTCTTTGAAAATACATATTGCATCCTTTGTTCAATTAACTGTTTTGCAGCACCCGCATTAGCTATACTGTCACGATAAGCAACATGCAATTTGTGGTTCGCAAGGGCAGATACATAATCACCTTTAGCAGTATCAATTTGCATGAGCAACTGGTAGCATTGGCTCATGACATCTTTATAATCAATTTGTTTTGCAAATTGTAAGGCTTTATTTAGCCAGGGCCTGCTCTCATTCATCCTTTTTTGGTTTAAGTAAACCCTGCCAATCTCCATATATGCAATACTGATACCCTCCCTGGCGCCAATTTGCTCATATAGTTTTATAGTTTGTTCGTAACTTTTTATAGCCTCCATTGGTTTGCCTGTTCTGCTGTAGATAATGCCCAGGTTGCCCATCGCTGTTGCAATGCCCTTTTTGTCGCCCACACTTTCAGAAAGCTTTAGCGATTCTTCAAATGCTTTAAGTGCTTCTGAGTTATTGCCTGTTTCTAAATAGGTATTTCCAACATTGTTATAAGCCCCGGATAACACTTCTTTATTACCATGCTCTTCTGCAGCTTTTTTTGCTGCCAGGTAACTATTTAATGCTTCCGGAAAGTTTTTCTGATCCATGTAAATAATGCCGAGGCCAGTATGTACATTATAAATCCCCACTTTATTACCAGCCTGTTCAAAAAGGCGCAGTGCGGCGTAATTATCTTTTAACGATTGCTGAAAATTTCCACGTCGTTGATTAATCCTGGCACTCACCACGTAACAATTTGCCAGCCCTGCCTGGTTGCCGGATTCAGTGTAATATTTTATGCTTTGATCATTGTATATCGAAGCTTCGTTGAAATCTCCCTTTCGGGTTAGTACTACCGCAGTTAAATAATTAACCTTTCCCATCAAATTTTTGTTGGCAGTTTGGTTTGCAGTGTTTTGTGCTTTTATGAGTAATTGCAACGCTTCCTCATAGTTGCTGCGCTGGTGTATCAAAGCCATTGCATAGTACGTTTCAGCCATTTCATCCGGTTTTCTCAGCATTTCATACAACTTTACAGCTTCACTAAAGTTTTTTAATGCTTCCTTTGTTTTGGTTTTAGCAGCATACACCTGGCCAAG
>JANMVB010000333.1:0-3200 GCA_031392305.1 Ferruginibacter sp. | reverse complement strand
GCACAAGGGAGTGACACAACGATGTGCCACATTGCTTCTTAGCTTGTGCAATCATTTTTCTACTTATTTTTTTGATTGCAATAACGGCAGCGGGGTTCGTACAAATCTTTTTCACCGAGTAATACCTGGCTTTCTGTAGTGGTTTTGCGGTAACTGATATTGGCGATATTGCCGCAGATTACGCAGATGGCGTGGAGTTTGGTGATGTAATCGGCGATGGCCAAAAGGTTGGGCATTTGGCCAAAAGGTTTGCCAGTATAATCCATATCGAGGCCGGCTACAATTACCCGTATGCCCCTCACTGCCAATTGCTCACAAACATTGGTGATTTCAGCATCAAAAAATTGTGCCTCATCAATGCCCACCACGTCTGCATCTTGCGCCATCAGCAAAATATTTTGCGAACTGGCAACCGGGGTACTTTGTATAAAATTTGTATCGTGGCTCACAATTTTTATTTCATCAAATCTTGTGTCCATGGCGGGCTTAAAAATCTCCGCTTTGAGGTTAGCAATTTTCACCCTTTTTAACCTGCGTATCAGCTCTTCTGTTTTGCCGCTAAACATGCTTCCGCAAATCACTTCTATCCAGCCTCGCCGCTCACCTGATATACCCGGTTCAATAAACATTTATATATTTTTTTTAAAATTGAGTTAGTAACTTTATTGTGATAATTGCAAAGATTATTGTTTTGGGGCATTAACCAAAACTAAATTTCTTTCTGAATTGTATATCAAATTTTAATAGTGTATTATGGAAAGAGTGGAAACACTTTTGCAAAAGCTGCATCAGCAAATAGCTGACAAGGCACCTGTGCAGCAAATGTTGCTTTCGGTGCAAATGTTGCAACATGAGTTGTTGCACCTGCAGAGTAAAGAAGTGGCTAATGGTAATGAATCAATCTTGGTTTCTATGCCATTGCAGCACAATACGCTTAAACCCGCCGAAGGCAAATCAGCAGTTAACAAGGTAGCAGCGGAGCATAAAATTGTAGAAGTGTTAAAAGTAAATGAAGATGAAGTGGCGGCAGAATTGGAAGAGATAAAACGCAATGCCACCGTGATGCAGCGTATAAGCAGCAAGAGTAAACCACCTATGTTATTTGATACTACCGAAGATGAAATACCAACACTTGCGCAACATACACAACAAGCCAAGGAGATCAATCAATCTGCTGCCGGCGAAGTAGCTTCTTTAAATGACCGGTTGAAGGAAATAAAAATTGAGATCAGTCAAAAACTGACTGATATGCCGGTTAAAGATCTTAAAAAAGCAATTGGGATTAATGACCGTTTTTTATACATCAATGATTTATTTCGTGGCGACGAAGCGATGTATGAACGAAGCATAAAAACCATCAATGGTTTTTCTATTTTTCCCGAAGCTGAATATTGGATACGTCGCGAATTAAAAACCAAACTGGGCTGGACGGATGACAACCAAACCGTAAAGCAATTTGATCAGTTGGTTAAAAGGCGTTTCTCCTGAATGTATTGAATAATTTTATTGCTGGCACCTTTATGGGCATATACATAATCACGGGCAGCTTTTCCTGTAGCAATTAGTTGCTCATTATTTTCCCACAGATCATTTAATTCCTTTTCTAACTCCAGTGCATTTTGTATAGTAACAGCACCACCACATGCTAACAGCCCTGTGGCTTCAGCAAATTTTTCAAACTCTGGGCCAAAAATTACCGGCTTGCCATACACGGCTGCTTCCAGCACATTGTGTACACCATCCTCGCCAAAGCCGCCACCCACGTAGGTTATATCGGCATAGTGATAAAGCCGGGAGAGCATCCCCACGTTATCAATGATAAGCACATTGGTGCTTATTGCTTCTGCTGTAATCATTTCGCCGGGTGATTGTGTTGGTAAATTATTGATGCCCGGCAATGCTGAATAGAAGACGGAATTTGGAAATTCTTTTTTTACATCCTTCAGATTTTCTTCATCAATTTCATGCGGTGCTATAATAAATTTTATGCCCGGGTTAGCCTTTATGTAGTGTGTAAGTTCTGCTTCATCATCCTCCCAGGTACTGCCTGCTACAATTACTTTATGGCCGCTGCAAAATTTTGCAACCAAAGGAAGGCGCTCAAAATTTTCGGCAATATCAATCACCCTGTCAAAGCGGGTGTCGCCGTTTACACTTACATTTTCACGAATACCTTTAGTTGCAAGCAATACTTTCGAGCTTTCGTTTTGTACAAAAAAATGAGTGAAACAATCCAGCATTTCCCGCCATATTTTTCCATACCATTTAAAGAAAGGCTGGTCTTCCCTGAAGATCCCAGAAACCAGCAAAACGGGTATGGCCCTTCGTTTTAACTCATGCAGGTAATAATACCAATACTCATATTTTACCCATAATACCAAGGACGGGTTGAATGCATCCACCAGTTTTTTTGCATTTGCCGGGCTATCGAAAGGTAGATAAAAAATATGATCGGCACCTGCATAATTTTTCATTGCTTCAAAACCGGAGGCAGAAAAAAATGTGAGTATAATCGTATGATTGGGGTACGATTTTTTTATTGATTCCAACACAGGCCTGCCCTGTTCAAACTCGCCGAGGCTGGCACAATGCATCCAGATTATTTTTGACGAGCGGCTAGGCGCCAGTTGATTGTTGATGGAAGAAAATAGTTGCTTACGGCCTTGTATGCCCGCTTTGGCTTTGCGGTTGAATAATGCGGCAATCCTAAACCCCGCCGCATAAGCCCATACAAACAGCGTATAAAGTATATTACCCAATTATTAATTTTTAAACAAATCTACCAGCAAATTTTCAATCTTTTTTGTTTTACAACAGGGTGGTTTTAAAAGCCGGTTTTATCCTCACATGATTAGTAAAGGAAATGCAGTTTTTTGTCCGGGCTGAGAAGCAATGAGGATCATAGTTGCATCGCCCTCTTGTACTGAAAACCATTGTGGGGCTTTACCTACAGAATAGGTTGGCATGCAATACCCTGAAAATAGCCCTGCTTAAATAATTAAATAAAATCATATAACTAAATATGCGCTATTAGCATCCGTTAGTTGCAGTTACCCCCGCTAAACTTGGTTCTAAACCCTGAAACCCTATCTTTGCAATCGAAAAAAAAATGAATATATGAGGCCATTGCAAATGGTAGATACTAAAACGCAATACCACAAAATAAAGCAGGAAGTGGATGCCGCAGTTTTAGGTGTATT
>JANMVB010000315.1:0-2055 GCA_031392305.1 Ferruginibacter sp. | reverse complement strand
CCCTGGCTAAGCTTTGCGCCATCGGGTGCGTAAAATGAAATATCGGCATTGCCCTTGCGGCTGCTTGTGTTGCTGATAACGCCTCCTTTTTTATCAAAGAATTTAATGTCACGCAGGCGGCCCTTTTCAAAAATTGTTTCTGTAAATACAATTCCATCATCATCAAAATCTTCTTTCTTTCCATCAATCTCACCTTTTTTATAAAACCTTTTCGATTCAACTTTTCCATTCTCGTAGTAAGAAATTCTTTCGCCATCCAGCTCACCATTTAAAAAGTTTTCAATTTCAGATGGTTTGCCATCTATGAAATAAGTAGTCCACAATCCAGTCTTTTCCCCAACTGCATAATTGCCGGTTAATTTTAATTTGCCATTGTCAAAATATTCTTTGTACGCACCGGTTGCTTTATCGTTTGCATACATAACCGTGTATAAAAATTTGCCATTGGGGTAATACACCATCTCCTCTCCTTCCAGCAAACCGCTTTTGTAATTTTCCACCGTTCTTACATAACCATCGATGTTGTAATATTTTGCAATGCCATCTTTTTCACCATCTTTATAACTGAGCACCGACAACAGTTTACCATCATAAAAATAATTTGTATCCAGGCCAACTATCTTGTCATCAACATAAGTTGTATTGCTGGAGGGCAGGCCATTATCGTACCAGCCAAGGCTCCTGCCGTTTGCTTTATCCAATTTGTAATTCGATAATTCTTTCAGTTGGCCGTTTTCATGATAATAGCGCCAGTCGCCGGTCCGCTGCCCTTCGCTGTTGAAAGTGCCGGCAGATTTTAAAGTGCCATTTTCAAAATAAAATTCCCATGGGCCAAATACTTCATCTTCATTTTTAGCATTTTTACCATACGCACCTTTGCCCGTTACCCTATAATTTTTTACGAAGTAATTTATTTTAGCATCAGCCCTTTTATTAAATAGAATTTCGTGGGTTTCACGTATCTCATTCAGGTAGCCGGTGGTGGCATCGCTGAATGATTCAATCTTTTTCTTTTCTTTTTTTACGTACTCATTTATGTTTTTAATTTCCAGCTCGCTGAACATATAAAACACCATGGGTTCAAAAAGATTTTTATCCCACAGGCTTTTAAACAGCGGCACATAATATTGCATCCAGAAACCTTTGTCGTTGGCATTGTACTCCAGCTTTTCACTTACCACCTGTAATTGTCGCACTATCACATCCTCCAGGTTTGCCCTCAGTTTATATTTTTTATCCAGTGCAATTTTGCTGGTGAGTATGTCTTGTATTTCATCAAAATTATCCTGCTTACCCGCTTTGTATTTTTGCAGGTATTCGTTGGCGGTGGTATTTACTTCGGAGATGGTTACTAAAAAACTCACGGTGTTCTTACGGTAACCATTGCCCGGCGACACCAGCATATTGGTAGCAAAGCTCATCATAGCCTGTACCATATTACCTTTCAGCATAGCCAGTTGCCCCAAAAAATAATGTGCCGACGAATAATAAGGGTTGAGGATAACACATTGCTGAAAGTTAGCCGTAGCCTCATCAAACCTCGATTGCCTGAAAAGTGTAATGGCTTTATTAAAATATGTAAGGTAGTTGTAAGGGTTTTTCGCAAGCACCGAATCGTAAGCACTCAATGCCAGTTCGGTGCGTTTGGTATCATCATAAATATCTGCGAGCAAGCCAAACCAAAGGCTTTTCTTTTCGGGAAAGCGTTCCATACCCAGGTTGGCATATTTTTCTGCCTGCACATAATTACTGTCTTTGTAAAAACTAAGTACCAGCTCACCGAGCATAGTTGCGTAGCCGGTATCGCTTGTAGGCACTTTTAAATAAGCGGCAACGGCTTCTGTGTATTTGCCTGCATCATGTAGTGCCAGCCCTTTCGCAATGGCCTCTTTACTATTTACAAGTGGGTTTAGTTGTTCACGTTGTGCATGTACATAATTGCAGCAAACAATCATTAAGATAATCAGCGGAAAAATCCTTCTCATTTCAGGTCGGGTTAGAGGTTGGGTTAAATCGGGTGTTAGTTTTGTGCAGTAAATGTAAGGGAAAAGCAAT
>JANMVB010000294.1:0-19024 GCA_031392305.1 Ferruginibacter sp. | reverse complement strand
GACAACAATGATGATTATTATTTATCCTTATTCCGGTTACCATTATTTTTTTCTAAAAAATATCCTGATAGGTACACCGGTAAGTTTGAACTTTTGGCGCATCTGATTTTCAAGATAGTTTTTATAGGGTGTTTTTATATCATCCGGGTAGTTACAGAAAAATGCAAAAGATGGCACCACCACGGGAAGCTGTGTAATGTATTTTATTTTTACCTGGTGGCCCCTTACAACCGGTGCATGGTAAGCTTCTACAGCCTTTAGCATAATATCGTTCAATTTTGAAGTAGGAATTTTTTGCTTCCTGTTTTCATACACTTCAAGTGCTATTTCCATTGCCTTAAATATCCTTGTTTTTTCCGTTGCTGAAATAAAAATAATGGGCAGATCAGAGAAAGGGGCGAAACGTTTTTTTAATTCGATTTCGTAATCCCTTGCTGTATTGGTTTCCTTTGGCATTACATCCCACTTATTCACCAGTACTACAATGCCCTTACCCTTTTTTACAGCCATCGCAAAAATAGAAAGATCCTGTGCTGCAATGCCTTTCTCAGCATCGAGTAACAGCATACAAACATCTGCTTCATCAACGGCTTTTATAGCACGTATTACAGAATAAAATTCAAGGTCTTCATTTACTTTTGCCTTACGTCTAATACCGGCGGTATCTATCAAAACAAATTCTTTATTAAAGAGATTGTAGTGTGTGTGAATCGTATCACGGGTGGTTCCGGCAATATCGCTTACGATGGTACGCTCCTGCCCTGTTAACGCATTCAGCAAAGAAGATTTGCCAACATTTGGTTGGCCGATGATAGCAAATTTTGGAAGGGCAGAAATATCGAGGTCGTCATTTTCTTCTACAATTAACGCTGTAATTTCATCTAAAAGATCGCCTGTACCGGTACCGCTGATGGAAGATAAAAAATGGATTTTATCAAAGCCCAGGCTATAGAATTCCGAAGCTTCTAACAACCTGTCGTGATTATCAACTTTATTAACTACTAAAAAAACAGGCTTGGATGTTTTACGCAAAAGTTGCGTCATAGATTCGTCGAGGTCTGTAATACCTGTAGCCACATCCACTAAAAAAACGATTGCATCTGCTTCTTCCAAAGCTATTAATACCTGCTTACGAATTTCCCTTTCAAAAATATCTTCGCTCTTTGGCACAAATCCACCTGTATCAATTACGTTGAAAGTTTTGCCATTCCATTCAGCAATACCATATTGACGGTCACGGGTTACTCCACTTACATCATCTACAATGGCTTTGCGTTGCTCCAGCATCCTGTTAAAAAAAGTGCTTTTGCCTACATTCGGCCTGCCTACTATTGCTACTGTAAAACTCATATTTGTATAATTGAAAATTTTTTAATCAACTTCTTTAGTTTATAATTCATTAATTGATAATGGATAATTTTAAAAACTAAAACGAAGGTTTGTAACAGCGAAATTCAAAACCTAATTATCAATTATCAATTATCAACTAACTAATTATCCATTACCCTAATATCCATATTCCTTCAACTGCATTTCATTGTCCCTCCATTTTGGCCGCACCTTTACAAACAATTCTAAAAAAATCTTACTTCCTAAAAATTCTTCAATTT
This sequence comes from Ferruginibacter sp., assembly GCA_031392305.1. Classification (GTDB taxonomy): domain Bacteria; phylum Bacteroidota; class Bacteroidia; order Chitinophagales; family Chitinophagaceae; genus Ferruginibacter. The sequence continues at coordinate 17,414 of JANMVB010000294.1, read as the reverse complement.
CTTTACGGGCCATTGTACCCAATTGCTTAATCATTTTACCACCTTCTCCTAAAATAATTCCTTTCTGGGTATCCCTTTGCACAATAATATCTGCACCAATTTTTATTAAGGTAGATTTTTCTTTAAACTCATGCACAAGCACGGTAGCATGATAAGGAATTTCTTCTCCGTATAAAAGGAAAATTTTTTCCCTGATCAATTCACTTACAAAAAATTTGGTGGGCAGGTCACTAAGGTCATCACCTTCATAAAAAGGTGCACCTTCCGGCAGTAATTCAAGTATTGCTGAAAGTAACTGATCAATCCCTTTTTTCTTTAAAGCAGAAATAACAATTACATCTTTACAATATGACTGTTCTTTAAAAAAAGCAATTGACTTTTTTATATCCCCATCGGCAACCGCATCAGACTTATTCAATATTACAAGTGCCGGTGCTTTAAGCTTTAGAAAAGTAAATATTGCATGGCTTTCATCAGGGTTTTCTCTTGCGTCGGTAATTAGCAAAGCAACGTCTGCATCCTCCAGGCTACCCTTAACAGCCTGCATCATTTTTTCATGCAGCTTATATTTTGGCTCTATTATCCCCGGGGTATCAGAAAAAATGATCTGGTATTCAGGATTGGTAAGAATTGCTTTTATACGATGCCTGGTGGTTTGTACCTTATGAGATACAATAGCAAGCTTTTCACCCATCAATGCATTGAGCAATGTGCTCTTACCTGCGTTGGGTTTACCAAAAATATTTACAAAACCAGATTTCATGTTTATAATCTTGTATAACAACCAGAAGAATTATGAGTTTGATAACCGGAAACGGCCGGAGAAGGAGGAGGTGATCAAATTCATTAGCCCTTGTGCTGCTAAGAATAAAAATTATCAATCAAACCAGATTGATTTAAAATAAAAATGGCTCAAATGAGCCACATTTTTTTGTTGCGAAGAGAGGGATCGAACCTCTGACCTTCGGGTTATGAGCCCGACGAGCTACCGCTGCTCTACTTCGCGGTGCAAAAGTAATGGTTTACACTATTGCCGCCAAATAATATATATTCGTTTTAGAAAATTAACTTTTATGCACAAAAATTTTAAGCAGGTTTTCTTCGCAATATTTTTAATAGTTGCAACCGTAGGTTGTAAGAAAAAAATTAAGCAGCAGGAAGATAAAATTTATAGCCGTCACTTACAGGAACATATAAAATTATCCATCATCACCACACCAATGCCTGCTGAAAAAGGCAATATGAATTTGCTTTTATTAAATGATGGACAAGATGTTGGCAAGTTCAGGATAAAAGAAATATTGGACAGTTTGTACAGCAAAGATTTAATTCAGCCATTGGTGGTGGTAGCAATACATTCAAATAACAGGATGCAGGAATATGGGGTAGCTGGTTTTCCTGATTATAAAAAAAATGGAAGCAAGGCTGATAAGTACACCGCTTTTATAGATAATGAATTGTATAATTTTGCAAAGAAAAAAGCGGGTGTGAGAAAGTTTAAGTCAGTAGTGATTGCCGGTTGTTCCCTGGGTGGTTTATCAGCACTCGATATTGCCTGGGACAATGCGGATAAGATAGATAAAGTGGGTGTTTTTTCGGGCTCATTCTGGTGGAGGGATAAAGATGAAACTGCCAAAGATTACTCCGATGAAAATAACCGCATACTCTTAAATAAAATTCAGTCTTCACGAAAGCGGCCAAAACTTCAGTACTGGTTTTATGCCGGTGCAAAGGAAGAAAATGGTGACAGGGATAAAGATGGTATTGTAGATGTAGTGGATGATACCAGGGATATGATAGCAATTATTAAAAATAAAAATCTTGTTCCCTCTTCGGATATAACATACGTGGAATCTGCAACGGGAGCACATGATTTCAAAACATGGAGCAGCGAATTACCAGGATTTTTATTATGGGCATTTGCCCCCGTCCCCTAAAGGGGAGTTATTCAAAGAGTAAAAAATTTCAATTATTCTTTTGGGCGGAGAGATAGATAGTCTCCCTCTTTGGGGGGACTTTGAGTTAGCCCTTTTTAGCAACAGAACTTGCACCACTTGTATGCATATCTTTTATTACTGCGGTGCCTTTATAAAATATATCGCTGGCACCGCTTGCATGTACGGTTAATTCTTTATTAACGGTGATATTTATATCAGATGCACCGGATGCTTTTGCACTACATACTTCTGTTACCAGGTCGTATCCTTTTACATCACTTGCGCCATTTGATTGAACTGATAAGTTTGTGGCCACCCCGCTTATACTCACATCAGAAGCGCCGGATAATCGTATCATAAGGTTTTCAACCTTTACCGCACCTTTAAAATCACTGGCCCCAGACATTTCAATACTTAAAGCTGTAGCATTGATGGTTCCGGAAACCTGCACATCACAGGAGCCGGAGGCATCCAGTCTTTCAAGGGTTTTAAAAGAAACGTACACTTTTAATTTTTTATTTCCCTGCACCCAGGTGTTGCCACCATCATAATAAATTCTTAAAGTATTATTTTCAACCACTGTTTTGATGTTTTCTTTAAACTTATCCGAAGTAGCACTTACTGCCACAGACTCACTTTCGTACTGAGAAATAAAGAGGTCAATACCACCGGATATTTTAATAGCGTTGAAACTTCCGTTGATTGTTCTAACTTCTGCATTTGGATCGTTTACAAAAGATTTTTGCGCATGTAGCAACACTCCACAAAGCAATATCAATGTTGAAAGAAATAACTTTTTCATGATTACATTTTTTAAATGAACAGGCTGTTAACCCTTTTTCACAATACCGCCGCTGCTAACATTCATATCTTTAATTACACCTTTGCCCCTGTACCGGATACCACCGCCGCTATTGGCTTTCACCGTTAATTCCTTATTTACATTAATACGCACACCAGCACCACTTGAGGCTTTGGCATCGCAAAAATCAACCGCCAGTTCGTACCCTTTAAATAGGGCCCCACTGCTTACATCCACTTTTAAATTTTCTGCCCTTCCGGTAATATCAATTTCAGCTCCGCTGTTTTGAGAAACATCCATCTGGTTAATATTTACTTCACCTTCAAAACCGGAGCCGCTGGTAAATATATACTCCATTTTATCAGCTTTCAAAATACTCTTCATTGTTACCTGTGCACCACCTGAGCCATGCAACTTCTCCAGCATTTTAAAAGATACATAAGCCTTAAGTTTACGCTTTTCATTACCCGTCCAGTTTACGCCTTTGTTATCATAATAAATTCTGAGCGTACCATCGGTTATTTCAGTTTTATACCGCTCCAGGTATTTGCTATCCGAAGCGCTTACTGCAAGTGATTCCTCATTACCCTGGGTAAGAAAAAGTTCTATTCCGTCAGTAACAGAAATAGCATTAAAGCTTCCGGGGATTGTACGTTTCTGAGCATTTGCATCATTTATTATTGCATCGCTTTGTGCAAAAGATTGAAGGCTAAGCAAAACAGAAAGAGAGAAAAGTAATTTTTTCATGGTTGTAATTTTTTCAGTGTTACGAATGTGAAAAAGAATTTGTTACACTATGTTTGAAATAAAATTTTGTTAACCGGGAGACGAACCCTGATTAAGCTTGATTGGCGACGCTCCATTCATCTTTATATCCCTGGTTAAAAGCATCATACCATGCAAAATAATAGCTATTACTTTTTATGGCATAGTGATAAAACTTTTTTAACATACAGTTTTATAAATTTTGAAAAATTGTTAACTCTAATTCGAGGGCTGCATTTAATATTGTTGCTACACCAATAAAGGTAGTGGCTGGTGAGGACACCGGCAACGGCTGGCTGTCGCTGGCTGGTGTTCCACCAGCCATCGAAATTTTTATGCACCCAATTCGAGGGTCTAAATAAATCTTGGTGGTTATAAAGCAGGTAAAGATCCAAATTGGTATGACGCACAAGTGAGTGACACAACGATGTTGCCCAAAGATTCTTAGTTGGGACAACAAAACATTTATGTAAAGTGTCATGTTTAATAAATTGTTTAATCAGTATTTTTTCCACAAGCAACAAAATGAAAGCTTAAAATTAAATTCCCCGCCCTATCTTTGCTTTTCAATTTTGATCTTATTCATCGTCTGAATTTCCGGGGTGTCGCAACTTATGTTGAGACTGAGATAATACCCGTACAACCTGCTCAGGATAATGCCTGCGAAGGGAGAAATGCAATTGCCGCCTACTTGGGCTTCGGCAGGTACGATTCTCTCCCCCTGGATTTCAGCATAAAATTTTTTGAAATGAAATTAGTATTGAGCATACTGTTAAGTGCTTTTAGCGGAGTTGTATTTAGCCAGGAAATAAAAAAATTTAATGACACAACCTACCTGCAGCCAATAGAAGTAACTGCTATCAGGGCCGGAGAAAAAGCACCATTTGCAAAAACAAATCTCAGCAAAAAAGACATTGCTAAAAACAATCTTGGCCAGGACCTGCCCTTTCTTTTAAACCAGGTGCCGGGTGCAGTAATAAATTCTGATGCTGGCAACGGCGTAGGTTACACGGGCATCCGCATCCGGGGTACTGATGGCACAAGGATAAATGTTACACTCAACGGTATCCCTTACAATGACGCAGAAAGCCAGGGTACTTTTTTTGTTAACCTGCCTGATTTTGCTTCTTCTGCAAATAGTATTCAAATTCAACGTGGGGTGGGCACCAGCAGCAATGGTGCAGGAGCATTTGGTGCTACCATCAATGTATCTACCAACGAAATAAGCGATTCATTTTATACTGAATTGAACAACAGTTATGGCTCTTACAATACCATAAAAAATACACTGCGCTTTGGCTCGGGTATTATCTCAAAACATTTTACGATTGATGGCAGGCTGAGCAGTATTACCAGTGATGGCTTTGTTGACAGGGCTGCATCTAATCTAAAATCCTTTTATGTAAGCACTGCTTATATTGATAACAAAAATTCACTGCGTTTAAACATTTTTTCGGGTAAAGAAAAAACTTATCAGTCATGGTATGGCATTCCGGAAAGTTTATTAAAAACAGACCGGACATTTAATGCTGCCGGGCAGGACCAGTCGGGTAAACCTTATGATAATGAAACGGATAATTATACCCAAACCCATTACCAGCTTTTTTATAATCATAAATTCAACCCTTACTGGAAAGCGAATGTTGCTGCCTTTTTAACCAAAGGAGCCGGTTACTATGAGCAATACAAAGCAGGCGAGTTATTCTCAAAATACGGGCTTGCAGATTACAATGACAACGGCAATATTATAACCGAAACAGACCTGGTGAGAAGGCTTTGGCTTGACAATAATTTTTACGGAACAATTTTTTCGTTGCAGCATCAAAAAAATAAAACCCAGCTCACTATTGGTGGCGGATGGAATAAATATGCCGGCAAACATTTTGGTGAAATTACATGGGCCAAGATACAGGCCAATGTGCCTGTAAACCACAAGTGGTATGATTTAAGGGCCAATAAAAAAGATTTATCTGTTTATACAAAATGGACCGAACAACTGGGTAAACACTGGCAAAGTTTTATTGACCTTCAGTATAGAAGCGTACAATATAATATTAACGGGTTTAGGGATAACCCCGGTTTAAAAGTTAATACAAGTTATCATTTTTTTAATCCTAAGGCTGGTATAACGTATAATAATAAAAACTGGCAGGCTTACCTCTCTTACGCCGTAGGAGCTAAAGAACCCAACCGGGATGATTTTGAAGCACGGAATTCCCGGGAGCTAAAGGCAGAAAAATTATATGATATAGAAATGGGTGCAGAAAGAAAAATAACTTCACTTTCGTATGGGGCGAATGTTTATTTTATGAAGTATAATAATCAGTTGGTGCTAACTGGTAAAATAAATGACGTGGGTGCATATACCCGTACAAATATAAAAGATAGTTATCGTGCCGGTGTAGAATTGCAAGCTGCCCTGGTATTATCTAAATGGATGAATATAGCAGCCAATATAGCTTTCAGTGAAAATAAAATAAAAAATTTCACAGAATTTATTGATGACTACGACAATGGTGGCCAGGTTGAAAATTTTTATAAAAAAACAACCATTGCATTTTCTCCGGCTATTGTTGCTGGTGGAAGTTTTAATTTAATTCCGGTAAAAAATGGAGAAATAAGCCTGCTTAATAAATATGTTGGAAGACAATATTTAGATAATACAGCTCAAAAAAGCCGAAGCCTTCAACCCTACTATGTACAGGATATCAGATTATCTTACAAATTAGAAAACAAGCTATTTAAAACCGTAAATTTTATTGTGCAACTTAACAATGTATTTAATAAAAAATACGAAGCAAACGGATACAGTTTCAGTTATATTTATGGAGGATTAACTACGGAGAACTTTTACTTTCCTATGGCCCCTTTTAATTGTATGGCCGGTATCAATATTGGTTTTTAAAGTATAAAAAAAGCAACCCCGGTATAAAGCCAGGGTTGCCTTGTAACTTGAAATACTTATTCTCTATACTTTAAATTTTTCTCTCCAATCCAGCATGCCTCCTGTCAGGTTTCTTACGTTTGTAAAACCCGACATTTCTAAAATTAAACAGGCTTGTCCGCTTCGGTTACCACTGCGGCAATACACTATAACTTCTTCATTTTTCCAATCTTCAATATCATCAAGCTGCATCGATTGTATTTTACCCAATGGCACTAAAGTACCGCCAATATTAAACTCAGTATTTTCATAAGGCTCTCTTACATCTAAAATGTTGAGCTGCTCGCCAGCATCTAAGCGTTCCTTTAACTGCTCTGTAGTGATTGTTGTCATAAACTGTCTTGTTTTTTTGTATTTAAATCAATGGAGTCGCTGCGGATTATTTGTATTGGTGAAAGGTATAAATCCATTAACTGCCCCGACCGGATATACAGGGGCCTTTTTTCTTCATCATACCTCTCGGGGTTTTGTTTATAAACAAAGGCAGCGGCAGTATCTCTAACGCCGGCATCTGCAATTACAGCCCCAATATTAATCCCGTTTAATTCTAAATGAGCTTTAGCCTGTGAATAGGTCATCCCAACCAAATCCGGCACAATCATTTGCTGCTGATTGAGGCCACCTGCAATAACCAACGAAATTTTACTACCCCACCTTACCTTGGCGCCTGACATTATTTTTACACCATTGAATTGCTGCTCCAGAATAGAACCCTTCATGAAATCAGGTTTGTAAGTTGTATCGCCCAGTTTCAAATGATTTCTTTGCAAAAGTTCAAGTGCAAAAATCAGGCTCTTCCCTTCCAGTTGCGGCATTGAAATCATAGGTGGTATATACCTGTTAACCGTTAAGAAAACGGTGCGGTTTACTTTTACAGTTGCATTGGCATCAGGCAGTTGTTTCAATACAATGCCACGTGGCATTGAATCTGTAAATATTGAATCCTGGATCACCACATCAAACCCTTTGCTTTCCAAAAGTGCTACAGATTCCTGTGTGCCTTTTCCTTTTACTGCAGGTACGGTCAGGTATTCGCCGTGTTTGGTTATCCACCCCAATAATTGCAACACTAAAAATATTATTAAAAATGCCAGCACAATTGCTGCAAGAAGATTTACCCAAAAAGGCCTGTTGGTTATAAATTTGAACACGTGTTTAGTTTCTGTTTTTGGTTTACTGTTTTCTGTTTGCAGTTTACTGTCTACTGTTTGATGCAAACATGTGTGATTAGTTAAGAGTGCTGCTTTATGATTTATTTCGACAAAGATTCTTCAAGTAATGCAGAATAAAATTCTTTTAACGTCCAGCCCATTGCTTTTACCTGCTGGGGTACAATGCTTGCCTCACTCTGGCCAGGCACTGTATTAATTTCTAACATGAAAGGATAGCCGCTTGCTTCATCAAATATAAAATCAATACGCACCACGCCATGGCAGTTGAAGATAGCATAAGCTTTTTTTGCCTCATCACTTACTTTTTTTGCAATGGATGCTGTTGCATTTGCTGGTGTTATCTCTTCGCTAGCTCCTTCGTATTTAGCTTCGTAATCAAAAAACTCTTTCTTTGATATTACTTCTGTCATGGGCAGGGTAGTAATTTGCCCTTTTGTTTTAAACACACCGATGGTAAATTCCCGGCCTTTTATAAATTCTTCTACCAATACCTGGTCATCTTCTGCAAATGCTTTATCAAGGGCGGCCTGCAAAAAGCCTTCCTCATTTACTTTACTCATGCCTATGCTGCTTCCCCCATTATTTGGCTTTACAAATACGGGCAATTTTAATGCCGCTAAAATATCTGTTACTGCAAGGGGTATATTTTTAAAAAGGTGCATTGATTTGGCAACATGCATGCCGCCAAATGCAGCTACAGCTACTGTATATCGTTTATTAAAAGTAAGTGCAGAGGTGGCGGCATCGCAGGATGTGTAGGGTATCCTGAGGCAATCGAAGTAGCCTTGTAATTTTCCATCTTCACCAGGTGTACCATGCAACCCGATGAGTACGGTATCAAATGTAATTTTTTGATGATTAACCGTAATTGAAAAATCGTTTTTATCTACAGATATTTTTTCACCGGATGGTGTTGTATAAAACCAGCCTGCAGGATTGATATCTATGGTGTAGCAAATCCACTTTTCAGGATCTATATTATTACTAATGGTAACTGCGGATTTATAAGATATAACTGACTCACCCGAATAACCACCTGTAACTAATGCAATTGTTTTCTTCATTAATATTGAGGGTTAAGATGGCAAAGAAACGAAATTTGGTTAATAATGAAGGAGGTATGTTGAATTTGAAAAGATCAGATTAACGAAACGTTACGAATGAAAATAGGTACGAATAAAAAAAGGTTCGACTAAATTTACCCTATCTGATAAGTAAAATATAATGTAGGTAAAGTTGCCCAAAGATTTTCAGTACAAGAGAGTGACACAACGATGTTGCTCATTGCTTCTCAGCCGGAGCAATAATAAAAAGTTGTAAAGAAAGTATAAATTCACTATTCAATTCCCTCATTACCTGTTTCCAATACAAACTTCCATTTTCCATTTTCGAGCCTTTTCCAAATCCGGGTATAGGTGCCGTACAAAATAGTATCCTTGTCTTTTGCTTTTCGGGAATAAATGCCATAGGTATAACCCATATCACCCGAAGTGGCGACATTGCCACCACTTGGCTCCCACGTAAATAAATAGGAAGTGTCGTTGCCCTGGCTAATAAAATCGACAGCATTGCCACCCACAAGCGGGGCTGAAAATGGCCGAAGCAAAACCCCCTTATCATCTATATAATGCATCAATGCTTTTTTTATACCTTTTTCTTCGCTCATCTTTGAAAATGCCCTGTCTGCTTCCATCATACCCGATTTATAATCTACTGAAATTTCTACCGGCTTTTTTGTAGTGCAAGACGTTATAGAAATTGCAACAAGCAGCATCACTGAGCCACGTTTTAAAAAGATATTCATTCAATAAAAATAAGGTTATAAATGATACAAAAAGGCGAAAGTATTTTTCAATACCCTCGCCATGATGCAGGAAATATCACCTGCCTAAAAGCCTTACGGCTGTATAAAAATTTTAAAAATGTACAGTAAATTAAATATGCATTTTCGCTTTCTTCACCATTAATTCTTCCACAGTTTCCTGATACATTTCGTCGGGCACACAGCAATCAACCGGGCACACTGCAGCACATTGCGGCTCTTCATGAAAACCCTGGCATTCCGTACATTTATTGGGAGTAATATAATAAGTATCTGCACTTACCGGCGCATTACGCTGGTCTGCATCTACCAGGGTACCATCCAATAAAGTGAAAGAACCTTTTACTGTTGTTCCATCTGCTATTGCCCATTCTACACCACCTTCGTAAATAGCGTTATTGGGGCATTCAGGCTCACAGGCGCCACAATTAATACATTCATCTGTTATTTTAATAGCCATTAATTTTGATTTAGAGTTTTGTAATAGCGAATTTTGAACTACAAATTTAAGTTTATAGGAATGAAATTACAAAATCGAATTGAAATATTACTACGCCTTCATCAATATTTATCAGCAGATAATGAGGAATGGAAAGCTGTTAAGCTAAAGGCCTTTACTTACAACGGTTGGTTTACACCGGAGTTTATTGACTTGAGTGTTAAAAATATCCTGAACGAATTTCTGCAGGAAGAACACTTGCAACAATTAGTGAAGCATTACAAGCTGGATGATAATATTGCTGCGAAAAATACAGGCATTGTGATGGCGGGAAATATTCCTTTGGTTGGCTTTCATGATTTTTTATGCGTATTTATAAGTGGCCATTATCAAACAATTAAACTATCAGCAAAAGATGACATTTTATTGAAACACCTTGTACAGAAAATGTACGAATGGGAAATAGCCATACAAAATTATATATCCTTTGCCCCTATGCTAAAAGGCTGCGATGCCTATATTGCCACCGGCAGTAATAACAGCGCACGCTACTTTGATTATTATTTTTCCAAATACCCTTCCATCATTCGAAAGAACAGAACATCTGTTGGCATTATTACCGGAGATGAATCAACTGAAGAACTTGAAAATTTGTCAGATGATATCCATATTTTTTTTGGATTAGGGTGCAGAAATGTCACTAAAATATTTGCGCCGGTGGGCTATGATTTTGTACCCTTGCTTGGTGCATTTCATAAATACATTTATTTTGCTGATCATCATAAATACAAAAACAATTATGATTATAATTTGTCTATACAAATTATGAATAACCGTTTTTACATGACAAACGGAGCTACATTACTGGTAGAAAATGATTCAATATTTTCGCCGATAAGTCAATTGAATTACGGTTTTTATACTGACAAAGAAAGCCTGGTAAATGAATTAAAAAGCAACCAGGAAATTCAATGCATTACCGGGCTAACCTTACCATTTGGCCAGGCACAAAGGCCGGGAATAATGGATTACGCAGACGCTGTTGACACAATGCAATTTTTATTAACTTTATAGCGCAAGTACGAAACCCTTCCTAATTAATTGTTAAACGTGATTGCAGGTAGAATGCATTTTGACAGGTCATCGTTACTTTGTTTGGCGGGGCATAAAATTTGACCCATTGTATAAAATTTGTATTAAAAAGAAAAATTGTAAAATATGAAAATCAAACAGGTATTTTTCACCATTGCCATCAGCGCATTTACAGCCTTCGGTGTAATGTGGGGATACAATAAAATCGTTAAAACCGATAATAGTTTTGCCGGCCAGGAAAAAGGCGTTATACCCAACAATTACAAATATGCCGGTCTCTTCGATGGCAATACACCACCCGGAGGTGCCATCGATTTTACCCAGCCTGCTGCAGCAGCACTGCCCACAGTTGTGCATATAAAAACTAAAACAAATGCTAAACAGGTAAGCAACAATTTGCCAAAAAATCAACGCCCCAAAAATCCGTTCAGTGATCTTTTTGGCGATGATATGCTCGAAGAATTCTTTGGTGGTAAAAGAGGTTATGTACCCGAACAAAGAGCATCCGGCTCTGGAGTTATTATTAGTGCCGATGGATTTATTGTAACCAATAACCACGTGGTAGAAAATGCTGATGAACTACTGGTAACTTTAAGTAATAAAAAATCTTATAAAGCAAAGGTTATAGGTGCAGATCCATCGTATGACCTTGCCGTTATAAAAATAGAAGCAAGTGGTTTGCCGTTTTTATTATACGGTAATTCTGATGATGTAAAAATAGGCCAGTGGGTTTTAGCGCTAGGTTATCCTTTAAACCTTGAAACCACGGTTACGGCTGGTATTATAAGTGCCAAAGCAAGAAGCCTTGGCCTCAACAGGGATACAAAAACAAGCACACGTGTTGAATCATTTATCCAAACGGATGCTGCAGTAAACCAGGGCAATAGTGGTGGCGCTCTTATCAATACCAGTGGGGTATTGATCGGCATCAATTCTGCCATTGCCTCCCCTACCGGTTACTACTCCGGGTATTCGTATGCCATACCGGTTAATATTGTAAAAAAGGTAGTAGATGATTTAATAAAGTACGGCAATGTACAAAGAGGTTACCTGGGCGTGTCAACAGCCAACACATACGATTTGCCGGATGAAGCAAAAGAAAAACTTAGTTTAAAATATACCGGCGATGGCCTGGTGATTACAGAAGTATTACTTAACAGCGCAGCAGCAGAAGCAGGGCTAAAAAAAGGTGATATCATTAAGAATGTAAATGGCATTTCTATAACATTACCCTCCGAGTTGCAGGAGTTGGTTACCCGTTACAAACCCAGTGATAAAATCAGCATTGTATTCTCAAGAAATGGTGAAGATAAAACTGTAAATGCTACCTTAAAAAACCGTGCAGGCAATTTCGATATTGTAAAAACAGATAATTCTACCCTTTCAAAACTGGGTGCCGAATTTGCAAACCTTGACCCTAAAAAGGCAAAAGAATATGGCATACCCGGTGGAGTAGTTGTTAAAAAAATTAGTGAGGGACCCCTCAACGATCAAACAAAAATGAGGGATGGGTTTATCATAGTAAAAGCCAACGACACTGAAATTAAAAGCCTCGATGATCTTAATAAAACATTGGGCACTTCAAAGTCTGTAAACATCAGTGGATTTTATCCCGGTTACGATGGCCTGTACGATTATCCGATTACAATAGAAGGCGACAAATAAAATATCCCTTTTCTACATTTATAGGCACCCTGCAATGCAGGGTGTTTTTTTTGTCCAGGCGTAGAAGCAATAGGCAACATCGTTGTGTCACTCTCTTGTACTCAATACCAATGGGGATCTTTAATTGCGTTTTAAATTAAATAAATCCCTCTTCCTTTACACCTCCAATAAATACCGTCTGGTACGGATAAAACAGTCCCGTTGTTTCAGGCATATTTGTATCCTAAAAAAATAAAACTCATGAAAAGAAACTTACTATCATTCTTATGCCTGCTCTTTGTATCTGGAGCAGTTTTTGGCAACAACATTTTGGTTACAAATGCCTCACTCTCCGGGCAAAATACAACCACTCATACCACCCTCATCAATTTTGATGTTAGCTGGGAAAATAGCTGGCGCACAAGCACCAACGAAAACAATTACGACGGCGGCTGGATCTTTGTAAAGTTTCGTAAAAACGGCACCACCGACTGGAGGCATGCTACCATAAATGTATCAGGAAATACAGCAGCAACAGGTGCTACCATTAAAGTGCCCATAGATGGAAAAGGCGCTTTTATTTACCGCAGTGCAGATGGTATTGGCAACGTTAGTTATGCGGCAAACCTGCTTCAGTGGAATTACGGGATTGATGGAATCCTCGATAACGAAACGGTAGAAATACTTGTGTATGGCCTCGAAATGGTGTACATACCTACAGGCAGTTTTCAGTTAGGCAGCGGCGGTACCGATGCATTTGGTTTTACAGATGGCAGCACTTCCACTCCTTACCTCGTTGCATCAAACAGTGCTATAAACATGGGTACAACTACGGGTACATTAAACCCCAATGGCAGTGGCAGCCCCTCCGGCACCCTCCCTGCAATTTTCCCAAAAGGTTACAATGCCTTCTGGATTATGAAGTACGAATGCAGCCAGCAGCAGTATGTTGATTTTTTAAACAACATCGACCTGGCGAGGGCTAACATCAATAAATCACCAACCATTTTTACAGGCACCCACCCTGCACTGGTTGCACCGCAGCCGGAACGTGGTATTGGTGAGTTAGGTATGAACCGCACTGCTGCATTTGCAGACTGGAGCGGCTTACGCCCTATGTCGGAACTTGAATTTGAAAAAGCAAGCCGTGGTTATAATACACCCGCAGTACCAAATGAATACGCCTGGGGCAATACCACTATCATTCCGGTAACTGCAATATTGAATGATGGCGCAGAAGATGAAATAGTAAGTACACCTGCAACAGCAAATGCCAATGTTACCAATTCTTTACCCGGCAACAGGCCGGTAAGGGTAGGCATGTTTGCACGTACCACCGGGTCTAACAGAACAGTGAGTGGTGCTACTTATTACGGGGTAATGAACATGAGCGATAACCTGCATGAGGTTTGTATATCAATAGTGAATGCACAGGGCAAAGCGATTGATGCCACCGTGCATGGAGATGGATATTTAGGGGCCGATGGCAGAACGGATATCACAACCTGGCAACCCTTCCAGGCTTATGGCTTAAGGGGTTCTGCATTTAACTCGCCTTTATTACAAGGCAGGATTTCTGACAGGACAAACGACAATTTATTTACGGCAGTATATGGAGGAGATACCAACCAGGGAAATTTTGGTATCCGCCTTACACGTACTGCTCCCTAATCATTTAAAACTTAAGCATTATGCAAAAGATTTGTATCATAGTGCTGCTTGTTATAAATGGTTTGATAACATCAGCACAAAACAATCCGATATTTAACGGTGGAAAGGGTGATGGCGAAAATAAAGTGTCGTTTGTACAGGCTGGCAACAATATTTTTACCGGCGGTATTGGAGATGGATGGAATGCAACCTTTTACACCCAGCCTGTTAATAATATTTTTAAAGGTGGCATAGGTGATGGATGGAATAAAGCTTCTTTTCAGCAAACAGTAAATAATATTTATAAAGGTGGCATTGGTGATGGCATAAGTTCTACCACTTATTTACAAACCGGTAATGCAATTTTTAATGGCGGTAGCGGCGATGGCTGGAACAACACTTCGTTTTTACAGGCAGGCAACAATATTTTTAAAGGAGGTATTGGCGATGGCTGGAGCAGCACTTATCGTCCTGTTGGCCCGCTGCCTGTTACACTGCTTTATTTTAATGCAGGCAAACTTGGTAATACTGCGGCTATTTTAAAATGGAAAACTTCGCAGGAAAGTAACTCATCAAAGTTTGAAATTGAACGTAGCAATGATGCGGTTAATTTTAAAAACATTGGTAAAGTAAGTGCGGCAGGTAATTCGCAGGTGGCCATTAATTATAGTTTTACAGATTACCAGCCAGCAAGCGGATTAAATTATTACCGGCTTAAACAAGTGGATATAGATGGGTATTTTGTTTACACACCATCAAGGCTTGTAAAGTTTGATGGGCTAAATGCGGGTGTGGTAAAATACTACCCCAACCCTACCAACGGAATGCTCACTATTGAGCTTACAGAATCTATCCGGAAAGAGGCAAAGGTGGTTAACATTACCAATGCAGCAGGCGTGATGGTGAACCAGTTAAAAGCAGGGAGCCTGGTAAATTCGGTTATTCAAATTGATTTTAGCAATTACCCGAAGGGAGTTTATTTTGTTCAATTAATTACTGCAACAACAAATAGTGTTCAAAGAATTGTATTGCAATAAAATTACACCATGATCTTGTCGGTCGAGCAACCAAAGTAGGGGCAACCATTTCGGTTGCCCTTTTTTATAATGCAGGTAAAGTACCACATAGGTATGCGGCACAAGGGAGTGACACAACGATGCTGCCCAATGCTTCATGGCCAGGGCAATTAAATTTTACATGGATAACGTAGCGTCTTTCCTTCATCCTACGATCATAAACAACAAAAACATTTATCAACATTTGCTCAACAGTACTTATGGGATTGTGGTTCCCGGTTTCATGCGTTGCCCTTTATTTTGTACTTTTAACGAAACTAGCTGTTACATTACTGTTATCAATTTTCATGACTTCAATTTTACATTCCTATTCTATGCTGCAGGATTATTTGCGTAATCAATATTCGTACGACGAAATGCTTGGCAAAGACGGAATTCTTGGGCCCCATTGGGAGGCATTTTTTCAATCTATCAATCAACTCGGCAGTGCAGAGTTGCACAACCGTAATCTTGAAATTTCGAGGTTGCTAAAGGAAAATGGTGTTACCTATAATATTTATGGCAACAATAAAGAACTAAACCGTGACTGGAATATGGATGCCATTCCATTTGTGATCAGCAAAGGCGAGTGGGAACATGTGGAAGCTGCTTTAATACAAAGGGCAGAGCTGATGAATTTATTAATGGAGGATATTTACGGCGAGCAACTGCTGATAAAAAAAGGTATTGTTCCTTTAGAATTGATTTATAATCATATTGGTTTTTTACGGCAATGTGCTGATATTAAATTACCCGGCAAGCACAGCCTGCTTTTATATTCGGCTGATATGGCCCGCAGCCCTGATGGAAAATTGTGGATCATCAGCGACCGTACCCAGGCACCTTCCGGCTCCGGCTATGCGCTTGAAAACAGAACAGTGATGAGCCGTGTGTTGCCCGAATTATTTGCCGGCTTAAAAGTTCGCCACCTCTCCCCTTATTTTGATACGTTGAGTAACTCTTTAAATGAGCTGGGCTCCAGGCTGCATCAAAATCCACGCATTGTAATACTTACACCCGGTGCAGGCAACGAAACATATTTTGAACATTCTTATCTCTCCTCTCACCTTGGATATACTTTAGTGCAGGGCAACGACCTGATGGTAAAAAACAATTTTGTGTGGTTAAAAACTTTGGGTGGGTTAGAAAAAGTAGATGTAATCATCCGCCGTATTGATGATGATTACTGTGATCCGCTGGAGTTAAGAAAGGATTCACAATTAGGTGTTGCAGGCCTCTTGCAGGTAATTCGTAGTGGTAATGTAAGTATCGCCAACCCACCGGGCAGCAGCATACTGGAAAATCCGGGGCTGATGCCTTTTATGCAGAATATTTCAAAATACTTTTTTGGCACCGGATTGATAATGCCCACCATTGCATCGTGGTGGTGTGGCCAGCCAAAAGAACTTAAATATGTGTTGAATAATATGCAGTCGCTGGTTATAAAACAAATTTACCGGGGTACGAAAAGAAGCACCTCGGTGGATGGAGCAAGTTTATCTGCTGCAGAATTAAATGCATTGAAACAAAGCATCATTAAATTTCCATTTTTATATGTAGGCCAGGAAAAGATTGGGTTAAGCTCCACCCCTTCGCTGATCAATGGAAAAATTGAACCCCGCAAAACAATCTTCCGCAGTTTTTTAGTGAGCAATGGAGATAGTTATACTGCCATGGCCGGTGGCTTAAGCAGAACATCTTCTGATGCAATGAACTTTATTGTATCTAACCAATCGGGTGGAAATAGTAAAGACACCTGGATTATTTCGCCGGAACCAACTCAAACAATTCACCTTTCGAAAAAATACCCGGAGCGGCTACCTGCTGCCATAAGCGGAATATTACCGAGCCATACAGCAGAAAATTTATTTTGGGTTGGCCGTTATACAGAAAGGTTGCTGGGTAATGCCCGCTTTCATCGCACAGTGATTCAATTTATGGCCGAGGGCAATAAACTGATGATTGAAAATGATATTGTAACGGAGCCATATAATGATCTACACACATGTGACAACATTGCTTGTGAAAACAGTTTATATACCTGTGACAACCTTACCTGTAACAGCCTACAAGCCAGTGACAACCTTCCGTG
>JANMVB010000263.1:0-2675 GCA_031392305.1 Ferruginibacter sp. | reverse complement strand
GATACAGCAACTATCGCTGGCGCATGAGTATAATACCTTGAAGAGCCAGGTAAACCCTCATTTTTTGTTCAACTGTTTTAATACACTTTCATCCCTTATTACAGAAGACAAGGAAAAGGCTGAAATGTTTTTAGATGAACTAAGCAAGGTGTACCGCTACCTGTTGCGCAGCAATGAAGATGGCATCAGCACAGTGGCTACTGAAGTAAAATTTATTGACTCCTATTTCAGGTTGCTACGTACCAGGCATGGAGAAGCTGTGCAATTAAATTTGCAAATTGATAAACGCTACGAATCTTATTTGCTGCCATCTTTATCATTGCAGTTATTAGTTGAAAATGTAGTAAAGCACAATGCGCTTTCAAAAAGTAAACCTTTGCTGATTGATATATTTACAACCGCCGGCAATAAATTGATTGTTAATAATAACCTGCAGCGCCGTGCAGTAAAAGCACCGAGCAACAAAGTAGGCCTCGATAATATAAAAGCAAAATACGAACTGCTGAACGAGCACGGTTTTCAATACATGGAAGACGAAAAGAATTTTACAGTAGTACTACCCCTCCTCTGGAATGGCAATGGCGATAGCAGGCAGTTTTTAAAAAACAACAAGGTTAATAATGGATGATTTTTTAATTGATAATTGATAATTGATAAATGGATAATGGATAATGGATATTGGATAATTGATAATTTTTCAATGCATAATTGCCAATGTAAAATTGATAATTGAAAGTTGAATATCTATTTTGTTGGCATTAAATAAGCCCTGAAAGGGCGCAACATATTAGCATAGGGCAACGCCCTATGTTTATTAAAATAAATATCTCAAGCCCTGAAAGGGCGCAACATTCCAGCTAATTTATATTGTAGGTAATGCTCCACATTGGTATTTTGTACAAGAGGGCGACGCAACGATGTTGACCAATGATATAAAGCCCGGACAAATAATGCATTTTCAGAAAAATGGACTTTCTTTCATAGTTTTTGTCTATCGAACCGGCACATGCATTATGGGGCATGGGACTTTTATCGGTATGACTATATTGCGATGCTGCAGCGCAAATTATCAATTGTCAATTAAAAATTATCAATTAAAGCTCCTCGTTATGCCCAACGTTAGCCCCCTTAACTCTGCCAACCCCCGCAACCTTCCAATAGCACTATAACCTGGGTTGGTTTTCTTATCAAGGTCATCGAGCATCTGGTGGCCATGATCCGGCCGCATGGCAATATTCGTTTTACGTGTATGCATTACTGCTACCAGTGCCTTCACCACTGCGTACATATCCACATCACCTTCCAGGTGGTTATCTTCATAAAAATCTCCTGCTGCATTTCTTTTTGTACTACGCAGGTGTACAAAATTGATGCGGTCAGCAAATTCCTCCACCATTGCCGGCAGGTCGTTATCAGGTCTCACCCCAAATGAACCGGTGCAAAAACACAGGCCATTATTGAGTGATGGTACGGCACGCAGCATATCCCGTACATCCGCAGCCGTACTCACTACCCGTGGCAGCCCAAGAATAGGGTAGGGCGGATCATCCGGATGTATCACCATTTGTACACCCACTTCATCACAAACCGGTATTACCTGTTGCAGAAAATAATTTAAATGTTGTTTTAGCTTCTTTGCATCAATTCCTTTGTAGGCATCCAGTGCCAGTTGAAATTTTTCCAGTGTAAAACTTTCCTCACTGCCGGGCAGTCCCGCAATAATATTTCTTTCCAGCATATTCACTTCCATGGCACTCATAGCCTCCAGTCTCTTTTTTGCCGAAGCCAGTTCTTCAGCAGTATAATCTCCTTCGGAGCCGGGCCTCTTTAAAAGTAAGTTATCAAAAGCAATAAAGGCAGCTTTCTCAAATCTCAGTGCCTTGCTGCCATCGGCGGTTTCATAAGCAAGGTCAGTCCTTGTCCAGTCAAGTACCGGCATAAAATTATAGGTTACAATCCTTACGTTGCAGGCAGCAAGGTTGCGTATGCTTTGCTTATAGTTTTCAATACATTGTTGGTAATTGCCTGTTTGCGTTTTTATATTTTCATGCACGGGCACACTTTCAACTACATTCCAGTGAAGCCCGGCTTTTTCAATTTCGTTTTTGCGTTGCTGTATTTCTTCCGGCGGCCACACCTCGCCGTTAGATATATGATGAAGGGCTGTTACCACACCCGTGCAACCGGCCTGGCGTATGTCGGCCAGGCTAACAGGGTCATTGGGCCCAAACCAGCGCATGGTTTCAATGAAAGTAGATTTTACCGGTTTCATATTTAGTTTTAAATTGGTTGTTTATTATACGAAAATACAGCATCAGCTTCAGGTGATTAATAAGTTTCAAAATAAATTTCTTTCCGGTCACGTAAAAAGATAGCCAGGCAATTAACGCATGAAATACTTAAAAATATTATACATCCAGGTGCTTATTGGTATAGCTCTCGGCATATTGGTAGGCTGGCTGTTTCCTTCCTTTGCACCCACGGGCAAATTAATCAGTGAAAAATTTATCGACCTTATTAAAATGATCATTGCACCGATTATTTTTTTCACCATTGTGTTGGGCATTGCCGGTGCCGGCGATATGAAAAAGGTAGGCAGGGTAGGCGGTAAGGGTCTTTTATATTTTGAGGTGGTAACTACGCTGGCACTTATTATTGGGTTAGTGGTAGCGCAT
>JANMVB010000103.1:0-3759 GCA_031392305.1 Ferruginibacter sp. | reverse complement strand
AAGATCGAGGCCTGCCACAGCGCGTAGAGGCCGACGAGGGCTCCGAGCAGGACCAGGATGTGGCCGAGGGTGATCGTCTCCGGCATCACTGGCACGCCAGGCATTCGTCATAGTCCGTCGTCGCGGCGAGCTCGATCTGCTTGGGGTCGATCGTGTTGTCAGCCTCGACTCCGCCCGCGAAGCCCGGGTGGTGGCCAGTTCAACACAATTGTTGTGGAGGATGGAGAATTTACATTGCCATCAGACTGTCCGGATGGCGAGTATGATATGTCCGTTTCGTGGAGTTGGGGAGCAACTAATTCAGGCAGCTCCAAATCATCTTATGCTGCCTGCCATTTTATATTAACCATGCAGGATGGTGTATGTATGGCTATCAATGAAAAAGGGAACCCAAGTACAAAAAAATAATATTTTAAAAAGCAGGAAGCAGTCAAAAGCTTCCTGCTTTTTTTACTACAGTATTTCATTTTGCTATACCCCACAACCTGCATGAAAAATCTCAAATATCCATCCGCAGCCCGGGATGCAAAAACTAATTGCATCATTCATTTTTCAACTTATTTATTATTTTTTACTTTTTTAATAGGCGCCCTTAATGTATCCGCACAACGGGATGTAATTTTCAAAAAAGATTCTACTCAATTGCGGTGCAGGATATTAAAAGAAAGCAGCAAAAAGTACAACGTTGCCTCTATTAATACTGGCAACAAAGTAGTTAAAGCCACCATTGCAAAAAATTTAGTTGACTCAGTTGTGTACAATAAATACGATTCAAACCTGATGGTACATAGTTGGTTTGCTGATATTAATTCCACCGAAAAACCAGCAGGGGATGAGCAGGTAAAACCTTTCCAGTTTATTGCCGGCATTGGTTTAAACCTGGGTAATATTCTGGAGTTTAATTCCGCCAGCGGACAGGATAAAAAAAGTTTTTCTGCCACTTCAGCATTGGACCTTGGTTTAAATTATTATAAAGAAGGCAGCAGGTTTGCCATGACGAATGAACTGCATTGGACCTTTGCTATTCAAAAATCAGGATTAACAAATGGGGCACATATACAGCGGGCAACAGATGATTTAACAACCCTGCATGATTTTTCATTTGCTATCAATAAAAGCAATAAATGGAACTTTAATTTAATTGCAAAAACCAACACCTCCATCTTTACCATTTTTGATGGCGGTTATTTTAAAGACTATAACAGCAATGGAAAAACGCAGGCATTTTTGAGCCCTTATGAAGTAACACTTTCGCCAGGCATAAAATACCAGCCCAATGATCATTTTCGGTTTTCCCTTTCGCCCTATTCCATCCGGCTTTATGGGTTAACGAGCCAGCAAATTGCCAACACCGGGTTTTATACAGAAACTTTTGATGCAAATAATAACTACGACCTTTTTGTTTTTAAACAACTGGGTGCAGAGATGAATATCTGGTACGACCGCAAAGTAAAAAAATGGCTGGAGATGCAATACCGCCTGGGCATTTCTTCTGATTATTTTTCAAAGATTGCCAAAAATGGTTTGATGGACGGCTTGTTTATAACCAAACTGAAGCTCATAAAAAACGTGTACTTATCGCACCGTGCCATCTTAAAAGCAGACTTTACTGATAAGCCATTTAAGCCTTATTACAGCCAAACAATTTTATTAAGCTTTGCTAAAAGTTTTTAGAAATTATTAAAAGTAATCTCTCCAATTAATTTGTAGCAACAGAACTTTTTGCTATTTCTTTTCTGCACAATCCGTATATCGCTTTTCAGCATTGTTGTGTCACTCCCTTGTACCGCATACCTATGGGGAGCTTTACCCACATTATAACTAAACAATCCCAGGGAGTTTGAATCTATACTGACATCACTTAAACGAGTGTCAGTTATTCGTAAAAGATAATAGCATTAATTTTTGCTATTTTCGGCTAAATGATAACAGGTTAATGGAGCAACAAAAATTCACCCCGCAGCAGGCGCTACCTAAAATAAAAGAATACTGCAGTTATCAGGAGCGGTGCCACAGCGAAGTGAAGGATAAGCTATATGCTTATGGTTTAAATAAAGGCGAAGTGGAAGAGTTAATCAGTAAACTCATTGAGGATAATTATTTAAATGAAGAAAGGTTTGCCATACATTATGCCGGTGGCAAATTCAGGATAAAAAAATGGGGCAGGGTAAAAATAAAATATGAGTTGAAGCAAAAACAAATAAGTGATTATTGCATAAAAAAAGCTCTGTCAGGTATCGATCAGAAAGATTACCTAGACACCCTGGAAAAACTAGCCGGCATAAAACTGAAAAATATTAAAAGCGAAAAAAATATTTTTATAAAGAGAAATAAATTACAAAGCTTTTTACGTTTGAAAGGATTTGAAAACGATTTGATCAGTGATGTGGTGAATGAAATTTTAAAAAAGTAAGCGTAGAATGGTGGTGTTTAGAATTGGTAGTTTACTATGGGCAAATATAAATTTAGTGTTGGTGTTGAAATTGATTTACAACAATGCAAATAAATAATTAATACCCCAAAATTATCCATTACAACATTATCAATTATTACATTATCATTATTACATTATCCATTATCAACTTTCCATTAACTGATCAATATCTTCCTCAATGTTCCGCAGTTTTGTTTCGCAAAACTTAGTCAGTTCATTTGCCTGCTTTACTTTTTCTGCGAGGGTATCTAACTGAATATTTTCATCTTCAATTTCAGCAACCAGTTTCTCCAGGTCGGCAAAGGCTTTATCAAAAGTCAATTTTGTTTGCATTGGTTTCTTTTTTATTTACGGTGGTATGTAACACTTCATTCTTTAATATTGCCTGCAGTTGATCGTTTACGGCAATCTGTGCAGGGTCTGTCAAAATTTTATCGTTGCGCATAATGATGGCAAATCCTTTATTCATGATTGTTTTGGGGCTGCTGCTTTTAATGATGCGGCTATTGTAGGAAAGTTTGTTTTTTGCCAAATCAATGAGTCTTTTTATACTTGAAAAAAACCGCTCTTTCAATTGTAATATATCCTGCTCAAAGCTCATGTTATTATCAATAATAAATGTAGCTACTTCGGTAGGTGTTTTATGTTGCCTTGCCATTAAATCAGTAATGCTGGTATTTCTGTCGTGGCCTATGCCTGTTAATATTGGTAACGGAAAAGATGCGATATAATTGCAAAGATCGAAATCATTAAAAGATTTAAAATCGGTGTCAGATCCACCACCCCTTACAATTACTACCACATCAAATTTTTTGTTGGATATTTTAATAGCCTGCAACTGTTGTGCAATTAATTTTGCCGCGGTGTCGCCCTGTACCTGCGTTAAAAATTCTTTTACAGAAAAAGCGTAGCCATATTTATTTTTTTCAATCACCTCTTTAAAATCTCTTTGCCCATCGGAGTTGGGTGCAGTAATGAGTGCAATTTTTTGAAATACTGTTGGCAGCAAAAGCTGGTTATTAGTAGTGGCAAAATTGCCATTACTTAAAAGTCGGATGCCGGTATTTTCTTTTAGCAGCCGCTCCAGGGTTTGCTTTCGTTCAAGCTCAATTTTACCTACTGCATAAGCAAAGTCAATCGCCATCACTTCCAGGTCTAACCCAAAACGTTTATGAAAACGTACCCTTACATTGCAGGTAATTTCAAGGCCGCTGGCAAAAGTTTGCTTTGTTTCCCTTTCAAAATTTTCTATATGCTGGTAGGTACCTGACCAAAACACAGCTTTCATTTCTGTGGTGATGGTGTTGCCATCTTTTTCGATAAAC
>JANMVB010000681.1:0-5313 GCA_031392305.1 Ferruginibacter sp. | reverse complement strand
GAAGCGCTGATTTTTGGAACGATAAAAAGGGCATCCGGCAGTGGCAAGGCTGCAACCTGGCGGTCCGGATCCTGGAGCATGCGAACAGGCCGCATTTTTCCGATTTATATCTTCGGCTTTATCGGGCAAATAAAAATAAATAGCAAAAAAACTATTGTTAAGCTGCTGAGGAAGGCCAAATCATTTTTAAGATGATTTACTCAACCATTTTAATCTACGCCAGGCTCCATAACTAAGGATGTAAAATAATATTTTGTATTAAAGCGGCCCTCCCCCAAAGCAAAAACCAAATTTAATTCCGATATAGGTGTTCTTTGATTTTGCAGTGCCCAACATTGGTATGCCCTGGGGATCGTAGGTATAAGTAGAAATCTGTGAAGCAGGAATGAAATTATATTCAATTCCAATGCGAAAGTGTTTTATCTCTGCTCCGGCACGGAGTATCCCGCCAAATTTATTTAAAGTAACCTGGTCGCTGTTTAAAGCGTCTTCAATTATACCATATACACCAACACCTCCACCAGCAAACGGGCGAAAGATGTAATTATTTGTAAAATAATAATCCAATGTAGCAAGGTAAGATCCGGCAGCTTTAGCATCATCTGCATTTACATTTCCGTAAGTATCTGTACCGGTAAACTTTGCCATTACAGCCCCTTCAATACGTAACCCAACAGCCAGTTGATCCATCAATGCAAACTTTGGCTCCATCGCAAACAGCACTCCGCCGTTATTGCCGGAGCCCAACGGGGCTGCATAGCCTAAACTTACATCACCTTTAAATTTTTTGAAAATCCTTTCGCCATCCTGGGCGGTGGTAGTTAAAATAGCCAAAGCTGTAATAGCCAGGCAACAGATCATTTTTTTCATGTACAGATTAGTTTTGGGTTTATAATTATTAACAATAGTACATCATTAATATTACTTCACACAAACTAAAACTATACAGCGTTCTAAAAAAATTTGATTGAAATGGCCAATAAAAATTTTCTTAAAACACATAAGCCAGCCTGATGCCAAGTGCACCGATGGTACCAACACCCCCACCGGCTGAATACCCATCATATTTTAATGTGGCATCAATAGATTTGTCTGATTTGGTTTTAAACTCGTAGCCGACCAGTGGCGAATATGCAAAGGCAGTTGTGCTTGCATAGTTGCTTAAAAAAGCAACACCTGTTTGCAGGCCAGCATATACACCACCAGTTAAAAAATATTTTCCACCTACCCTTAATGGAATAATTGTTTGGCTGGGATACTTAAATTTTTGATTTGTAATGGTAACTGTTTTACCAATGTAAGCCAGTATTCCAAAGGTTGCGGTAGCTTTTAGTTTATCCTGCACATAGTATTCAGCCTGCACAGTGCCGCCGGTTCCAACAGAATGTGTGTTTGAAAAACTACCTGTGGCAAAACCAAGTTCAGGGCCTATGCTGAAAGAAAATTTATTTTCATTTTGTGCAAAAGAAGGAACAGAATAAGTAATAATGATAATTGCAGCTACGATCAGTTTTTTCATTTTTTTTAGTTTTGATGATGCCGCAAATTTAATACAGCCGATAGCTACTTGCATACTTACAGACTGTTAATATTTAGAAAAAGGTGGGGCGTTAGAAAATAACTATGCAAGGTTTATTGAGTATTTGTGGGAATGATTAATTCAAATTAGCTACACTTACGTTTTAGCATAAACGAAAACTATTTTCCTTTTTTTTTGTAATAATTTACTGTAAAATTCCACGTAGATTTTGCTACAGATAAATTAGTGTTGCTATGGTTTGTTCACTAAAAACCAAGGCTGTTTAATTTAAAACGTAATTAAAGCTGCCAACAGGTATTCAGTACAAGAGGGCGATGCAACAGTGTACCACAAAGCTTCTTAGCCCGGACAAAAAATTTACCTACGTGGCTTTTATGAAAGTATATTTAAACTGAAAGGTTATTAAACATATCCGCTGTCATGTTGGCGAGGCCGTAATCTTCCTTCCATTTCCAATCGTTACGGGCTACGCTATCATCAATACTTTGCGGCCAGCTATCGGCGATTTGTTGCCTGTAATCTGGCTTGTAGGTAATTGAAAACTCAGGAACATGTTTTTTAATTTCTACTGCAATTTCTGCCGGAGAAAAACTCATTGCAGCAATATTATAGGAAGTGCGGATTTTTATTTTTTCAGCAGGCGCTTCCATCAATTCGATGGTGGCTTTTATAGCATCGGGCATATACATCATGGGCAGGTAGGTATCCTGCTGCAAAAAACATTCATACTTTTTATCATCCAGTGCTTCGTGAAACATTTCAATGGCATAATCTGTAGTGCCGCCACCAGGTGCACTTTTGTAACTGATAAGGCCAGGGTAGCGAAGGCTCCTGACATCAAGGCCCCAGCGCTGGTAATAATAATTGCACCAGAATTCGCCTGCATATTTACTGATGCCATACACCGTGATGGGTTCAATAACAGTTTGCTGCGGACAATTTATTTTAGGTGAGGTTGGGCCAAATACTGCAATAGAACTTGGCCAGTAAACCTTATGTATTTTTTCTTCTTTTGCTATATCCAGCACATTTAATAGACTCTGCATGTTGATACTCCATGCAAGGTTTGGATTTTTTTCGCCGGTGGCAGAAAGGATGGCCGCAAGCAAATAAATCTGCGTAATATTTTGTCGTATTACCTGCACATGTAGCATCTCTTTATTCATCACATCCATACTTACGTAAGGGCCGGTGCCTTTCAATAAGTCGTTCTCTTCCCGAAGATCGCTGGCAACCACATTGGCGTTACCATATATTTTTCTGAGGGCCAATGTAAGCTCCACCCCTATCTGGCCAGAGGCGCCAATTACCAAAATTTTTTCTTTTATCATTGTTCGGTTTGTTATTGCTGCAAGGTAAAAACTGTTTTCTGTTTTCAGTTTTTTGTTTTCTGTTTTTGATTGATTGCGTTTTGCCACAAACTGGTTGTCTTCCATCTGCTCAATTTATACTGCCAGATACGCAAGGTGTATTTGAAAATGTAATGTTGAAGATTAATTTTATCGGGAGCATGTTAAATATGCAATCAGTCAACCAGGCAAAGCACCATTTGACCCCAATAAAGCTAACCCATATTTACCTGGATGCTTAAACACAATTCTTTATTTCATTCTAAAATATTCATCACTATAAATAACCTGTTATGAAAAGTTTGATTTTTATTTCATTGATCTTTTTGAGTAGCCTTTTTACTTACTCCCAAAGTGTAGGTATAAATGAAGATGGCTCCGTGCCTGACCCAAGTGCTTTGCTTGATATAAAAAGTAGTTCAAAGGGCATGCTGATACCCCGTATGACGAGTGCAGAAAGAACCGGCATTTTAAACCCCGGCGAGGGCTTGCTGGTGTATGATAATGAAACCGCCAGCTTTTGGTTTTATAAAGCTGCCGGGTGGACAGAACTTGTTGCCGGCGGGGGCAGCGGAACAAATTACTGGGATACAGATGGCAATCATATTTATAATAATAATGCAGGCGGTGTAGGCATTGGCACTGCTAACCCAACGGCTAAACTAACCATACTAACACCGATCAATACCACCGGCTGGACGCACATCGGCCAGGCCAATGGATTAGATTCAATCATAGTAGGTGAAGGCATCGGTGGTGTATCTGCAGCTATGGGTACATTTAGCAACCACGCATTCCGGCTTAATGCAGGGCCTGGAAGTGGTAAGGTTTCAATTTACCCAACTGGCGAAGTGGTAATCGGGGACAATAGTGTAGGCGCTGTCGGAAGGCTTACTGTTAAAACAACAAACAACGCTGATGGTATATCACATATTGGCGACAATGGAAATATTTTGAAAACCCGTATCGGCGGTACTTCTGCAGGTATTGGTACTTTTTCCAATACGCACATGCGCCTTTTTTGTAATAGCCGCAGTGATTTGTTTATTGCAGCAGCAACCGGTAATGTGGGCATAGGCACCGAAAATTTTGGCACTTATAAACTTGCTGTACTTGGAAACATCAGAAGCACAGAGGTAGTAGTAGAAACAGGCTGGGCCGATTATGTTTTTGATGAAGGTTATAAACTTCCATCACTGAGCGATGTGGAAAAATTTATTCAAAAAAATAAACACCTGCCAAATATACCATCAGCAAAAGAAGTGGAAGAAAATGGATTGCACGTGGGTGATACCCAAAAAAGAATGATGGAAAAAATTGAAGAACTAACGCTGTACCTGATAGAAAAAAGTAAAGAAATTGAGGCGTTGCAAAAACGAGTGCTCGAAATTGAAACCAATCGTCAACCTCAATATAAATAAAAATGAAAAACTTTTTTTTAATAACTATCTATAGCCTGGTTGCTTTACTGCACCAACAGGCATGGGGGCAGGCAAAAAAAGAGTGCGGCACTAAAACACCTGCTGCACCATTATTTATAAATAATAATGATGCAAGGATCAACAATACATTATATACTTTTCCCTACCTCATGAAAATTTATGTAACTGTTTTTTCAAACGATGATGGATCCAATGTAGCTGCACCGGATACAGCCATCATGCGGCAGATTAACAACATGAAAAATTTTTATGCGCCGCATAATATTTGTTTCATCCTGGCTGGAGTGCAACATATCAAAAGTACCGACCTGAATGATCAAAATACTGATACCGAAGGATTTGAGCTTTCCCTTTTATTGGTAGGTGGCTGCATGAATATTTTTGTACATCAGAATCTTACGAGCAATACAGGCGCACTTAATGGCAATGCCTATAACATTCCCAGTTATGTGCTTTCAATTGCAGGAAGTGCTGTAAGTTCTGCCAGCAACCTTTCTACCTTATCGCATGAAATGGGCCACGACTTTGGGTTATACCACACTTTTGAAACCTGGGATGACAATATGGGCAATGCCACAAAAGCAGAAAATGTCTTTAGAAATGGCATTTGCAAAAACTGTGATTTAAACGGCGATCTTATTTGTGATACGGAAGCTGACAGAGATGAAAACATAGATGCAAACTGTGTGTATAGTGGCACCTTGAAGGACTCATGCGGCCTTTTATTTTCGCCCAATACCCATAACATTATGGCTTATGGCGACAGGGCATGCAGAAACTTTTTAACTGGTGAACAAGGCGGACGGGCACGGGATATTATTGCCACCACGCCGGATTTATACAATGCCATTGCACCAGACAATGTATTTTTTGCAACGAATGAATTCTATAATTCCGGCAGGCATTTTATTATGGCACGCAACCCGATAACCATCGCCAATAATTCGTTCCAGGTTACAAGTACCGCCGTAGTAAATATCAC
>JANMVB010000646.1:0-3986 GCA_031392305.1 Ferruginibacter sp. | reverse complement strand
AAAAAAGGTAAGTGGTATAAGGTGTAAGGTGCAGGGTAAAACCCCGACACTTTCTCACTTAAACCTTTTACCCTAAACCATCAACCTTCTAATTATGAACACAGAAATCATCGGCATCGTAGCCATGTTCGCCATCACATTGTTACTGGCAATCCCTTTGGGTAAATATATTGCCAAAGTATATGCAGGCGAAAAAACATGGCTCGACCCTATCTTAAATCCCCTCGACAAATTATTTTTCAAAACAGGCGGCATCCGCCCCGAAAATGAAATGACCTGGAAACAGCACCTGCTGGCACTTTTAACCATCAACCTTTTTTGGTTTATTGTTGTTTGGCTCTTGTTAGCCAACCAGGGATGGCTGCCCCTCAATCCTGATGGTAATCCATCCATGTCGCCTGACCTGGCATTTAATACAGCCGTAAGCTTTTTGGTAAACTGTAACCTGCAGCACTACAGTGGTGAGTCAGGTGCATCTTACCTAACACAAATTGTTGGCTTAATGTTCCTGCACTTTGTAACTGCAGCTACAGGTATGGCAGCGGCAGCAGTAGTGTTTAACGCACTTAAAAATCGAACCACAGATAAGCTTGGCAACTTCTACAATTACTTTATTAAAAGTTGTACCAGGATTTTATTGCCACTTTGTATTGTTGTCTCTATCATATTTGTATTCAACGGTATGCCCATGACGATGGAAGGAAAAGACCAGTTTATTTCCATGCAGGGCGACACAGTAAATGTAAGCCGTGGCCCTGTTGCACCATTCGTAGCCATCAAACACCTTGGTACCAATGGTGGTGGATTTTTTGGGGCCAACTCCGCACACCCGCTGGAGAATCCAAATTACATCACCAACATTACAGAGATGGTGATTCAAATGCTGATACCATTCGCACTCATTTTTGCATTTGGTTTTTATACCCAAAGAAAAAAATTAGCCTGGATAATTTTTGGGGTAATGACTCTCGGATTTTTAATACTTACTATACCCACCGTGGTGCAGGAAATGAATGGCAATCCTGCCATTGCAAATCTTGGTGCCGACATTGGCCAGGGAAATATGGAAGGAAAAGAAATCAGGTTTGGCAATGCCGCCTCCGCATATTGGAGCATAGCCACCACCGTTATATCCACCGGTTCAGTAAATGCCATGCATGATAGTTTTATGCCTATCAGTGGCATGAACCAAATGTTGGCCATGATGACCAATGCATTTTATGGAGGTGTTGGCGTAGGCTTTTTAAACTTCTTCATCTTCATCATCATCGCCGTTTTTATCAGTGGCTTAATGGTTGGCCGTACACCCGAATTTTTGGGTAAAAAAATTGAGGCCAAAGAGATGAAGATCGCCATGATCATTGCTTTGCTGCATCCGTTCCTGATACTTGCGGGCACAGCTTTGTCAGCATATTTTGTAGCGCATCACCCCAATATCGATTGGGCAGTAAAGCCAGCCAACTGGCTCAATAACCCCGGCTCACATGGCTTTAGCGAAATGTTGTACGAATTTTCTTCGAGCTCAGCCAACAACGGCAGTGGTTTCGAAGGGCTGGGTGATAACAATATTTTCTGGAACGTAAGCACAGGTATCGTTATGATATTGGGGCGCTTTCTGCCCATCATCGGGCCACTGGCAATTGCTGGTATTTTGGCTGGCAAAAAGTTTATACCCGAAAGTGCCGGCACATTAAAAACAGACACAGCAACTTTTGGAATTGTAATATTTACGGTAATCGTAATTGTTGCAGCCCTGTCATTTTTCCCTGCATTAACGTTGGGCCCGCTGAGTGAATATTTTGCCAAACCCTAAAGTGATTGGAGGAAAATTATGTACCAGGCAGAAGTTCAATGTTCATCATCGTTGCGTCGCACACTTGTACGATATACCAATGAATCAACGCATCAAAGAGTTCATTGCACATTGAAAAGTATAATAAAGTAAAAGCGTGGCACTTATATATTGAAATGAACTGTTACCTGCTTTTTTCATACAGTGGATAAAAGTACCACACAGATATAAAAGTACAAGTGTGCGACGCAACGACGTATAATTGAAATACTTAACCTGGACAAAAAAAATATAATTCGGCAGAAATAAAAAAATGATAGTGAGTAGTTGTTGAATAAAATTACAGCAATAAAAAAATAACAACATGTCAAAAAATAGTTCTAATAAACTCTTTGAACCACAACTGGTAAAAGAAGCCCTTCGCCAGTCGTTCATAAAATTAAACCCCCGCATTATGTTTCGTAACCCGGTAATGTTTACCGTGGAGCTCGGCACAATTGTAATGCTCATTGTATCCATTTGGATACTTACCGGCGAGCAATCGCAGGGAAGTTTTATTTACAACTTCATCATCTTTTTGGTGCTGCTGGCAACTTTATTGTTTGCCAACTTTGCTGAAGCAATTGCAGAAGCAAGAGGTAAGGCACAGGCAGATAGCCTGCGCAAAACACGGCAGGATACACCCGCAAAAAAAATATTTCCGGTGGGTGAAATGTACACAGATGAAGTGAAAGTTGTTCCTTCATCACAACTGGCGCTCGGCGATCATTTCGTATGCGAAACAGGTGATATTATCCCTATGGATGGTGAGATCATTAAAGGTATCGCTACCATTGATGAAAGCGCCATCACCGGCGAAAGTGCCCCGGTAATCCGTGAAGCTGGTGGTGATAAATCTTCAGTAACAGGTGGTACCAAAGTGCTGTCAGATAAAATTTTGGTGAAGGTAACTACCTCGCCTGGCGAAAGTTTTTTAGATAAAATGATTGCATTGGTGGAAGGAGCTTCACGCCAAAAAACACCCAACGAAATTGCGTTGACCATTTTACTGGCTGGCTTTACACTCATTTTTATTATTGTGTGTGTTACTTTAAAACCTTTTGGTGATTATGCAAATACACCCATCACCATTGCTGCATTTATTTCTTTGTTTGTATGCCTGATACCTACTACCATCGGTGGTTTATTAAGTGCCATCGGTATAGCTGGTATGGACAGGGCACTAAGGGCAAACGTGATCACAAAGAGTGGTAAGGCTGTAGAAACTGCAGGGGATATTGATGTGTTGTTATTAGATAAAACAGGCACCATCACCATCGGTAACAGGAAGGCAACCAACTTTTATCCAGCCACTGGTGTAACAGAGAAATCGTTTATTGAGGCAAGCGTATTGTCATCACTTGCTGATGAAACACCGGAAGGAAAATCAATCATTGAACTGGGTAAATTAAACCCTTCATCTTTCAATACAGAGCACTCGAAATTTATAAAATTTACCGCAGAAACAAGGAGCAGCGGAATGGATATGGCCGATGGAACTAAAATACGTAAAGGCGCTTTTGATTCGATACGTGATATGGTTACTAAGGCTGGCAATGCCTTCCCTGCAGAAACGGAGCAAAAAGTAAAAGACATTTCATATAACGGTGGCACACCGCTGGTAGTAAGCCGCAATAATGTTGCACTCGGTGTTATTGAATTGCAGGATATCATTAAGCCGGGCATCCAGGAACGTTTTGAAAGGTTAAGAAAGATGGGTGTAAAAACCGTAATGGTTACCGGTGATAATCCGTTGACTGCAAAGTTTATTGCTGAAAAAGCCGGTGTGGATGATTTTATTGCAGAGGCCAAGCCTGAGGATAAAATGAATTACATTAAAACAGAACAGCAGTCAGGTAAATTAGTGGCGATGATGGGTGATGGTACCAACGATGCACCGGCACTAGCACAGGCAGATGTTGGTGTTGCAATGAACAGTGGTACCGCCGCAGCAAAGGAAGCAGGCAATATGGTTGACCTGGATAACGACCCTACCAAATTGATTGAGATAGTAGAAATTGGCAAGCAGTTGCTGCTGACCAGGGGCACGATTACAACCTTTTCGATAGCGAATGATGTGGCTAAATATTTTGCAATAGTGCCTGCATTATTTATAGCAGCATTACCAGGTTTGCAGTCGCTGAATATCATGCGG
>JANMVB010000643.1:0-2775 GCA_031392305.1 Ferruginibacter sp. | reverse complement strand
TGCAACTGAACCAAAAGATTGGGGCATACTCAACACTACGTATGGGAGATAAATGGCCAAGTGGCACTTACCTTGTTGAAGTAATACAGGGCGAAGAAAGAAAAGTAATTAAGGTGATTAAAGCGAAATAAAATAAAACCCATTGTCAAAAAAAAGAGTCTCCTCGTGAGGCTCTTTTTTTATTTGTAATAAACCAACATATCGATTTTGAAAACTCAGGTCTTTTAAATGCTGATTGGGTAAAACCTGTTACCAATAATTTTTTGGTGATTTAAAATTATCCCCTATTTTCACCAGTAAATAACAATACCTACAATTATTTCCCCCGAATTTTTTTGTGTATCGTTTTTATTATCCTCAATATCTTACCTAACCGAAATCACAACTCCTCCGTAATTATTTAAACTCAGATTTTTAATTAATTGAAATAGTTAGTTCTGTTTAGCTATTAATATCAATTAAGAGTTGGGTATTGTTTCTGAAATTACCTCACAGTAATTTTTTCGGAATGTTTTTTAATTGATACAATGGATGGAAGAACTATGTCAAAAAAATTAAGTTTTATTACCAACAAATAACCACGCTTTCAGGATTTTAAAAATATAAAACCAACCACTGCTTATGAGAGTTTCTACATTATTCCAGGCATCCCCAGTTAGGAAGCTGACACTTCCAAAACTATCCATCCTTTTTTTGGCATTGTTGCTAACACTCACTACATCGTGGGTGCAGGCTCAAACGCCTACCATAAATTCAGACCAGAATGATTACCACCCTGGAACAACAGCAACCTTCAACGGGAGTGGTTTCCAAGCAGGGGAGCAGATCACCTTAATTGTACTTCACTATGATGGCACTTCCGATGGTGGCGCCGACCACCAGCCCTGGACTATTACTGCGGATGCCAATGGAGAGTTTGTTACTACCTGGCATGTTTGTGAGGATGATTGTGTTGGCTCTATTTTAAGAGTTACAGCTGACGGGCTTTCTTCCGGATTTCATGCAGAGGCGTTTTTTGCAGATGATGCAAATCCCTTATCACTTACAAGTCTCTCAACTGCATTTATCCAGAATTTCGATGGCATGTTATCAAGTGGCACAGCCACAACTCCAACAGGTTTTAGAATTGGTTCCGACTGGGCCACAGGAACAGTTGTAACAACGTTAGCGTATGGATCAACAGGTACTGGCGCAGTAACTGGAACATCAACAGGCGGAACAATCAATTGG
The DNA here is from genome assembly GCA_031392305.1 of Ferruginibacter sp. GTDB lineage: Bacteria > Bacteroidota > Bacteroidia > Chitinophagales > Chitinophagaceae > Ferruginibacter. Next base: position 1,545 of record JANMVB010000643.1, on the reverse strand, counting down.
GCAAATGGAGTAACCGCATCTGCCGCCGATAGAGCATTAGGTTTTCTAACTTCCGGTGGGTTTACCTCGCCTCAGTCAATAGTATTAAAAATCACCAACAATTCTGGATCAACTATTAATACATTAAATATTTCTTTCGACTATGAAAAATACAGATCCGGATCAAGGCAATTTGATTGGACCTTCTTTCATGGGAGTACTACAAACCCTACAACTTCGGCAACAGCAGGTGGCCAATCATATCCTGCAGATGCTAATAATACTATCATTAATAATCCGCCAGCTACTATCAGCAAAACTGTTGTTTTAACAGGATTATCTATTGCCAATGGTGCAAGTTATTACCTTAAATGGACTTTTACAGGCTTAGCTGGCTCAACGAATGGTCAAGGGATAGGGATTGATAATTTTAGTATTACAGCCGCTGGTGCTCCAGTGGTCAATGCAGGTATTTACCAAAGCTTCGCCATAATGAATTTTGGCGGGTCTGATGTTTACTATGACTTAAGTGGTGTTAATACACCAAATCCTGATTTTAATAATACAAATCTTGGTATTTATAACAGCAGCCAGCCATTATACCTGGATGGCGCCCAAAATAAAACATTCAAATGCTCACCAACTGATATTACTAATGGAAAATTATTTTATAGAATTTATTTAACCAGTGGAACGCCAGGTTCTTTCAGTGGAGGAACAAACCTGCCTTTTTTATCAAATGATGCAGGAGCAGGTGCTGGTTGCCAAAATCAGACATGGCAGGAAGCTGTAGCGGGAATAAATTTACTAAGTAGTTTGTGTGATGGTAATTACACCATTGAAGTTTATACTTCCGCAGACTACCAGGGCTCAGGAACGGGAACTTTATTTGCCAATAATGGCGGTGCAAATTACAAGGCTACTTTTACCGTAAAAAATGATGATCGTTCGGGTATATATCAAAGCCAACTGGTGTTAAAAATTAATGGAGGTGGCGATACTTACTATGATTTGCTGGCAAGCACTCCAGCCTTTGATTTTACTGGTAGTCTCGGATCATTTTGCAATAACGGTTCTTTAGTAATTGCAGGCGCTGAGAATAAAACATTTAAATGCAGCCCGAATGACATTACTGCAAGTGCGTTATATTATAGAGTTTATTCCGGATCACCAACCGGGGCTTTCCTTCCGGTACCTATTGGTTTTATAACCGATGATGGTGCTTCTGTTTGTGGAGGTTTAAATCAAATATGGAGAAGTACTAATAATACCACGAATATTTTAACAGGATTGCCAGCGGGTACTTATACATTGGAAGTATATACACAGGATAGTTACACATCTAATGGTATATGCCCTGGGATAAATTTTGCAAATAATGGTGGTGCCAATTATAAAGCAACCTTTACTGTACTTGCACCTGTTTCTTACACTGCAACTCCCTCCTCAACCGTTAATTTGAATACAGGCTTAGGCGTTTGTAGCGCAGTAGGTTCATATACTTTTACTACCTCAGGTTCAACTCCAATTAGTTTGAATTATACCTTTAGTGGAGCTACAACTGGC
>JANMVB010000625.1:0-14369 GCA_031392305.1 Ferruginibacter sp. | reverse complement strand
ACTGGCTATAAAACCCTTCCAGGTAAGTGATGTATTAAACGGATTTAAAAAAGAACTTACCAGTAAACATATCCTGGTGTCTGTAGTAACAGGCGTATTGATAAATGACATTGAAACTACCATCAAAAAAAAGCTACCCGTTTGCCGTGCAATGCCCAACACGGCTATTGCCATACAGGAAAGCATGACCTGCCTCAGTTTTTCCAACGCCTCCGAAGTGCAGATTAAATATGTAAAAGACCTGTTTGATACAGTTGGCAAAACAACAGTAATCGATGAAAAACTAATGGATGCTGCCACAGTATTGGGAGCCTGTGGAACTGCTTACGCCATGCGTTATATCCGGGCTAATATACAAGGCGGCATTGAAATAGGTTTTGATTCTGCTACTGCTAATTTAATTGCAGCACAAACAGTAAAAGGCGCCGCCGAATTATTGTTACAAAAAGGTACACATCCCGAGCAGGAAATAGATAAAGTAACTACACCAAAAGGCTGTACCATTGCAGGCTTAAATGAAATGGAACACCAGGGATTTAGCTCATCGCTGATAAAAGGAATTGCTACGAGTTATAATAAGATTGTGAAAGGGTAGAAGGTTCATAGTTTTCTGTTTTCTGTTTTGGGTTTACGGTTCTTGATTCATGGTACCTGGATTTTGGAAATTAGCATAATCTACTCCCCTATGTTCACCTTTAAAATAAAATATTTCTGCCTGGCAATTGCATTGTTGTTGATAGAAATTTTTATTGCATTATTTGTACATGACAATTTTATCCGTCCTTATGCTGGTGATTTTTTGGTAGTGATCCTTATCTATTGTTTCGTTAAATCGTTTTTCAACATTCCTGTTTACACACTTGCTTTATCCGTGCTTTTATTTGCCTGTCTGATAGAAATGTTCCAATACTTTAAACTGGTAAATCACCTCGGCCTGCAAAAATCAAGCTCAGCAAAAATCTTAATGGGAACTTCCTTTGAATGGAAGGATATACTTGCTTATGTGCTGGGTATTTTGTTGGTAGTAACAATAGAAAAGCTACTGGTTAAGAAGCATCCTGCAGATTTTAATACAAAGTAAATTTTTGCTCAAGTCTTGCCTTTGCAATTTTTTATATAAAGTACAATCAGTACATTTTATTCTTACACTTTTTACTATCTCCAGGCACCACCAATAGATAAACTGAAAACAGAAAAAAGTAAACACAAAACGGCAAACAGTAAACCCTAAACCGAAAACCTACCTCGCTGCCCTTCGGTAAAAATAATAAGCAAGCAAACCAAAAATAATATTGGGTACCCATGCCGCAAGGATAGGCGTAAAATTTCCTTTGGTAGCAAACACCAGCGAAAACCTGCCAAAGAGAATATACAATACACTTAGTATTACACCAACGGCCAGGTGAAACCCACTGCCACCACGCACTTTCCGTGAAGAGATGGTTGCACCAATCATTGACAATATAATAACAGACACAGGTATGGCATCCCGGTTGTATCGCTCTACCAGTAAAGCGTTGATACCTTCAGAACCCCTCATTTCTTCTTTGGCAATCAGTTCCTTTAATTCAGGAGTAGGCAGGCGGTCTTTCAGATATTCATCTTTCCGCAAATCAACCGGTTTAAAATTATAGTTCATTAAAACGGTAGCCTGGTGTTTGGCCCGTTCTTTATCCCCGCTAAAAAAACGCTCCATTACATTGTTAAGTTTCCATTTTTTACTGGCGGTATCCCAGGCAATATTATCTGACCGCAGGTTATATTTTAAGGTATTCTTTTCAAATTGCTGAATAAAAAAATTGCCACCAGTTTTATTGGCAGTGTCATAATATTTAATGCCTGCATAAGTGTTTGAATCTATCCTGAAATAATAATTTTGAGGAAATGAGCGGGGGTCAGCAGGGTTATAATAATCTACATATTTAGCTTCGAAGGTACCCCAGATAGCATTGGCCCGGGGCAATACAAACTGGTAGATCACCCAAAGCATGCCAGCTAAAAATATACTGCCAATCCAATAAGGTAAAAGAAAGCGACGGAAACTTACACCACTGCTAAGTATTGCAATCACCTCCGACTTGTCGGCCATTTTCGCAGTAAAAAATATAACCGCAATAAATACAAAGAGCGGGAATAACATGGCGTCAATACGTGGCACCAAACCAAAATAATATTCTGTGATTATCCTGCCAACCGGCAATTTTGATTTTACAAAATCATCTGTATGTTCGCTCACATCTATCACCACCACTATCACAGTAAAAAGTAATAAACAAAAGAAAAAAGTAGTCAGGTATTTTTTCAGTATGTAGCTATCTATTTTCTTCATGCCCCATCCCCTAAAGGGGAATAATTATAATTTATTAAAAGTTTATTTCCAGCTTGTATTCTACAAAATTTTCTCCCATTCCTATGCATTACTTCAAATTTTTTGGGGCTATGGGCATCACGTCACCCCTTTAGGGGACGGGGGCGGCTCGTGTCAGTCCAGTATCTTCACCTCAGTCCGCCTGTTTGCCTGCCTGCCTTCGTCAGTATCATTCTCCGCAATTGGTATAGTTAAACCATAGCCTTTTGCACTAAGCCTTTCCTGTGCAATTCCCTTACTTAGCAAATATTCCTTCACAGCAATTGCACGGTTTGTTGAAAGTATCATATTGGCCTCAGCCTTACCTACATTATCTGTGTGGCCACCAATTTCAATGCGTTCATCATCTTTTCTTTTTAAATATTCCACCAGTTCATCCAGCACCGCATAAGCTTCAGGTTTCAGTGTAGCTTTCCCCGATTCAAAAGTACAGTTATCCAGCACAAAAGATTTGGGTGCTTCAAACTGAATGTCCACTTTAAAAGCATTCTTATAAAACTGGTTGTCTTTTAAAGCCGGGATATCCAATACATTGTAACTCGTAGAATCATTAAAGCCCAAAATAAAAATTTCGTATTTATCACCGGCTGGTAACCTCAATGAAAATTTGCCACTCTCATCGCTTAATCCCTGGTATTCACGGCTATTAATTTTGCTGCGAAAAATCACAATCTCATGGTTAAGTAAATTACCCGATTTTGCATCTGTAATAACAACATCCACCGGCGCATCTTTAGGTAAATTCATGGGCGGAGTAGCCTGGGCAAAAACGTGTACGGGTTGAAGTGCAAGAAAAATAAAATAAAAAACAAGCTTCTTCATAGTGGGATTTTTTTTAAGTTGAAATTAAAGATAAATAAAATTCGGCTAAACACTTGTTGTTGCAGCATCCTTAACATTTTTTACAATTTTTTGTCCGGGCATTGGGACAATGGGCAGCATCGTTGCATCGCCCTCTTGTACCAAATACCAATGGGGATCTTTACCTGCATGATATTTATTATTGTCTGGTAGAGATGCAATGCATTGCGTCTCTACGCCATAAATCCATTGTGTCTCTATGACATAAATGCATTGCCTATCCATGCCATTTATCATATCACAACCGCTGTTGTAACCGCACCACCATTTCATTTTTCCAGCCATTAAAATCCCCAGCTATAATATGTTCACGTGCACCCTTAACCAACCATAAATAAAATGCAAGATTGTGTACACTTGCAATAGTAAGCCCAAGATATTCTTTACTCTTCATCAGGTGCCGCAGGTAAGCCTTGCTGTAGTAATTACTTACCTCACAATCAATGCCATCATCTATCACCGAAAAATCTTTCTCCCATTTTTTATTATCGATATTGATGATGCCATTAGTGGTAAACAGCATGGCATTGCGGCCATTGCGGGTGGGCATAACACAATCAAACATATCTATCCCCAAAGCAATACACTCCAATATATTCCAAGGTGTGCCTACACCCATCAGGTAGCGGGGTTTTTGTATGGGCAATATTTCGCAGCAATGCGCTGTAAACGCATACATTTTTTCGGTAGGCTCCCCCACGCTCAGCCCGCCAATTGCATTACCGGCTGCATTTTTAGCGGCAATAAATTCTGCCGAAGCAGTCCTTAAATCATCATACGTGCTGCCTTGTACAATTGGGAAAAGATTTTGTGTATAGCCATATTTATCCGGCGTTTCATTAAAACGGGTGATGCACCTGTCGAGCCACCGATGAGTAAGTTCCATACTTTTTTTAGCATAGATATAATCGCTGGGAAATGGCGGGCATTCATCAAAAGCCATGATGATATCACCACCAATAATCCGTTGAATGTCCATTACTTTTTCCGGCGTAAACAAATGCTTGCTGCCATCAATATGCGATTGAAAAACTACGCCTTCTTCATTGATCTTACGGTTGTTGGCCAGTGAAAAAACCTGGTAACCACCACTGTCTGTGAGTATTGGTTTGTTCCAGTTATTAAACTTGTGCAACCCACCAGCCGCCTCCATAATTTCCAGCCCGGGCCGAAGGTATAAATGGTAAGTATTGCCCAATATAATTTGAGCTTTTACATCATTTAAAAGTTGCTGTTGCGTTACAGCTTTTACCGTGCCCACGGTACCAACAGGCATAAAAATGGGGGTTTCAATCTCTCCGTGATCGGTAGTAATTTTTCCTGCCCTTGCGCCTGAATAATTGTCTGTATGTTGTAATTGAAATTGTAGTTCTGCCATATAAAACTGCTAAAGATTATTACACGAATTTTTAAGGCACGAATTACACGAATTAAATGATTTTTTTACTGGAAATATCCGTACGCTCTTTGAGCTTATATTTAAAGTGTTCAACTCACTGCGATATTTTGAAACCCCGCCGCTTCATTCTAATCTTCTATCCGTATTTTCGTATTATGAATTTTACCGATTGGTGGCAGGGCTTATTTATTGCCTTTTGCTCCATTACCTTAATACAACTGTTTTATTACCTGTTTTTTTTTATTCGCCTGGGTTTTTACAAACCCAAATTAAAATCTACTTCTCATACCCACCCGGTATCTGTTATCATCTGTGCCCGGGATGAGGCGGCAAATTTAGGGAAAAATCTTCCGGGTTCTTTGGTGCAGGTTTACAGCACTACGCATGAAGTAATAGTAGTAGATGACAATTCCTTTGACGATACAAAATATTTACTGGAAGAATTTCATCGCCGCTTCCGGCAATTGAAAGTGATTGAGTTAAAGCAGGAAGCAAAAATGATCCCAGGAAAAAAATTTCCCCTGAGCATTGGTATAAAGACAGCCAAATACGAAATTGTATTATTAACGGATGCTGATTGTGTACCCGCCAGTGAATACTGGATTGATAAAATGCAAGCTACTTATGAAGATGATACAGAAATTGTATTGGGCTATGGAGCTTATCATAAAAAAAAGGGGCTATTGAATAAGCTTGTACGGTGGGAGACTTTTCATACTGCCATGCAATACCTTACTTACGCACAGGCAGGCATACCCTATATGGGTGTGGGCCGCAACCTGAGTTATAAAAAAACAATTTTTTTCAGGCACAAAGGTTTTTCGGCCCACAATCATGTAGCCAGTGGTGATGATGACTTATTTATCAGTACGGCGGCCACCAGAAAAAATACAAAAATAAATATTGATGCAGGTGCATTTACTTTAAGTGAACCGGCTACAACCTGGGCACAATGGGCACGACAAAAGCAACGGCATTATACTACCGCCAAATATTACCGGCCGGTTCATAAATTGTTGTTGGGTGGCTATTCCTTGTCGCATTTTTTATTTTACCCTTTATTAATTGCCACTTTGTTTTTTTACTGGCAATGGGCATTGATGGTGTTTGCTATTCGCCTGGTGGTACAGGCCATTGTAATGTACCCTGCTATGAAAAAACTGCAGGAAAAAGATTTGTTTACCTGGTTTTTATTTTTTGATTTATGGATGTTTTTTTATTACCTGATCTTTGCAACCACGTTGATAAAAAAACCACCAAAGGCATGGAAGTAGTTACAAAATATTTTGTTGATTTTACTGAAAAACAATTGCAGCAATTTGCTGCATTAAAAGAATTATATACCGACTGGAATGAAAAGATCAACGTGATTTCACGAAAGGATATGGAAAACTTTTATGAACACCATGTGCTGCATTCGCTTGCTATTACAACCCAATTTGAATTTACTGCTGGTATGGAGATAATGGACCTCGGTTGTGGTGGTGGTTTTCCCGGTGTGCCGCTGGCTATATTTTTTCCCGACACGCATTTTCATTTGGTTGACAGCATTAATAAAAAACTAAAAGTGGTGATTGAAATTGCTGCGGCACTTGGCCTGGATAATATTACTACCCAACATACCAGGGCTGAAGATATTAAAAACAGGAAATTTGATGCAGTTGTATCAAGGGCGGTGGCACCACTGAAAGACCTGTGGTGGTGGAGTAAACCGTTGCTTAAAAGAGGTTCCAAACCCGGCGGCCTTATTTCCCTGAAAGGTGGCGACCTTACCAAAGAAATTTTTGAAAGTAACTGCAAACCGAGGATATGGGAAATCGAAAAATTATTTGAGGAGCCCTTTTTTAAAGAGAAATTTATGTTGCAGGTGGTGTTGTAGAGACGCAATGCATTGCGTCTTTACACCTGCAGGTGGTGTTATTACGCAGGAAAAGTTCCACATAGGTATGACGTACAAGTGAGTGACACAACGATGCTGCCCAATGCTTCTTAGCCGGAGCAACAAAAAAAAATTATTCAGATATTTTACAAAATAAAACGGTTGGTTTACCGCAGGTAATAACCAGCTTTGCCCGCTAAAAAAAAACTGATACATTTGAACATAACTTTAAATTCATCTTTGCAGTATGTTCAATTATAAATTACAAATGACAGGGCTTGCTTTTATGTTTTCATTGGCAACATTTGCGGTATCGGCGCAAAAAGTGAGGGAGCCAAAACCAATGAGTGCAGAATGGGCAATGCTCTATCAGCCATTTCGCATTGCAGGCAACCTGTATTATGTGGGCACCTACGATTTGGCCTGTTACCTCATTACCACACCGGCGGGGCATATACTCATCAACACAGGGCTGGCGGCTTCTGAAGCACTTATTAAAAACAACATTAAAAGCCTGGGCTTTCAATTTACCGATATTAAAATACTCTTAACAACGCAGGCACATTTCGATCACATGGGTGCTATGGCTGCAATAAAAAAAGCAACCGGCGCTACTATGATGGTGAATGAAAAAGATGCGGCCGTATTGCAGGATGGCGGCAGCTCAGACTATGCGCTGGGTGGCAATGGCACCACTTATAAATCCATAAAGCCCGAGCGTTTGCTAAGGGATGGCGATACCATCAGCCTGGGCAATATGCAACTGTTTATGTTGCACCATCCCGGCCACACCAAGGGCTCGTGCAGTTATTTATTTACGGTAAAAGATGAGCAGCAATCTTACAGGGTGCTCATCGCCAACATGCCCACCATTGTTACCGAAAAACCATTTGCTGCTGTAACATCTTATACGGCCATTGCCGGTGATTATGCCTATACTTTACAGGCAATGCAAACTATCACTTTTGATATTTGGCTTGCATCTCATGCCAGCCAGTTTAAGCTGCATGATAAGCATAAGCCGGGTGCAGCATACAATCCTGCTGCCTTTAAAGACCAGCAAGGTTATACTGCTGCGCTAAGTGAACTTCAAAAAAAATACGAAGAAAAGATGCAGCAACAGGCAACTATACAATAAAAAATAACGAACAAGAAAAAAGCTGTTTGAGTTAAATATTTTGAATCAGCAGAAGTTTTTCATGGCATTCCCGAAAAACGGGATTTCACAATTCAGTGTTTTGTTCAGGCTAAGTACATAGGTTTACATCGTGGCATTTTTTTATCCCGAATAGGATTTGTGTGCTACATCGGGACGCCCTTGTATACAACTATATTTTTTTGTTGTCCGGGCTGAAGTATTTCAATTTGGCTTCATTGGCAGCTTGTCTCGTCATCGCTGACGAGATCGCACTCTTATCCATTTTATCATTGGGGAACTTTGCCCATATTGCATTTATTGAAATAGTAAGCTTTACTTAGATCGGATATCTCTGGAGCGGCATCATAAAAAAGGGGTTAAGAACGAAGTGGAACTCGGGGGCTCTTTTTTATGCATCCTTAATTTTTTTTGTTTCTTTTTTTATCAAAAAAAAAAGAAAATGATATCATCAAATCACTGAATTGCATTGGAAAGGTTTTCCATAGTTGTAATAAGCGAAACATCAGTCCGGCTTATAAGTTTACGCTTGTACTAAATACCAATGTGGAACTTTTCCTGCCAACTATTATTTGCATAAAAAATCCCGCCTGTTGTCAGACGGGATTTTTAAATAAGGAGATAATATTAATAAATAACACTCAAGGCAGTTTTATCATTATTGTTGAAAGGGCGGTTTACACCACTTCCTATGCAGGCAAGCATCCAGCTTCCAGAATCAGGGCCCGATGGTGTTCCAGGGATAAGGATTGCCCCAACTGTAGAAGCACCTTCATTTGAAGTAGAACCACCACAGCTAAAGCTTCTGTCCATATAATCTGTATGACGCATTCCAATGCAATGGCCTGCTTCGTGTGCTATAATGGTAGCTAAGTAATTAATAAAAGTAGTGCTTGTGCCTGTACCAATTGCCCTTGAATTTACCTGTACCCTATTGAAGGGATTACCACCTGAAGGAAAACCTGCAGATGCAAGGAAAGAACCATTAGCGTTTACAAAAGTAATATTAGCACCGTTGGTTACTACAGAAAATGTAAGTGTTAAATTTTCTGCATTGTACCTTCTTGCAACTTCTGCAAGGGCTTCAGAGTACCCTGCTTTATTTTTTAATTTAGAATCAAGCGCTAATGAAATATTACGGTTCTGGCTTACCAGGTTAGTAGTCCGGTATTGCTCATTGTTTGCAATGCGCAAAAAACTTCCGGCGGGCTTTTGTGCAAGAAAATCTTCTGTAAGGATAATGTCACCTTCCACCAAATATCCTTCGTCAATTTTTTGAACGTTGGATGTTCCAAATCCGTGTGCTGAAATATTTGTAAGCGTTGATTGGGAAATTTGTTCCCCAGCTATTGAAGCTGCTTCTTTTTTACAACTTGTAAATACGGTGCTTCCAATAATTACGCATGCTAATAATTTTGATAGTTTTCTCATGTTAAGCTTTTAAAATTTATTAAATGGTGAATTGCTTTTTTGAAAGATAGCCAACTTTAACATTTTAAAAAATAAATTTTTCCCACATATAAAGCTGCCCGGTTTCCTTTAGTGGCCAAGCTTTGTAATTTTAAAATACAAATAAATACCTTTGAGCCCATGATATTTAAAACCGGCATATCCTTTATAAATACCATAACTCTTTTACTTTTCAGCTCACTTTTATTTATATCCGCTGTTACAAATGCTCAGGTAAAAAACAGCAGGAATAAAGTACCGCCGGGTTTTATTACAAAAAGGAATTCAACACCATCGTCCGAAAAACGATTGTTTAGGATAATGGTTACCGGAAGCCAACCCACTATTCCATTGCAACTGCAAAAATTTAATCCTTCTAAAATTGCTGCTTACGAAACGTTTTCATTTTATATGATAAGCGCCACCGCCAGTGAACTTGTTGACTCCGTGTTATCGTTGCCGGTAGTACTTTTTGCAGAGGATGGAACACGTATTGCAAAGGAGGAAAACCAGGTGAATAACCTTGACCTGGGCACCAATAAAATTAATGTAGTCCATGCAAAATATCCGTTATTGGATGGAGATGGGTTAACAGTTTCCATTAAAGAAAACCTGCCTGATACAAATGATATTGATTTTACCGGCCGCTATATCGCTACGACTTTATCATCCTCTGTTGTAAGTTCTCATGCTACCAATATGGCAACGATGGTGGCAGGTGCCGGCAATTCGTGGTACACAGGTAAAGGCGCTGCATGGGCAACAAAAATTACCTCCTCTGATTTTGCCACCCTTTTGCCGGATGCTAACAATGTATTGCAGCAATATAATATCACGGTACAAAATCATTCTTATGGTGTTGGCATTGAAAATTTTTATGGCGGTGATGCAGCCGCTTATGATGCAAGCCACATCAGTAATCCCACATTATTAAATATTTTTTCTTCCGGCAACAGCGGCAATCTTACGAGCTCTTTGGGAACCTACGCAGGTATCCCTGGCTTTGCAAATATTACCGGCAGTTTTAAAATGGCAAAGAATATTATTACTGCGGGTGCAACAGATTCTTTTGGTAATGTATCTCTTCAAAGCTCAAAGGGGCCGGCATTTGATGGCAGGATAAAACCAGATTTAGTAGCCTTTGGCATCGACGGAAGTTCAGGTTCGGCAGCATTGGTTTCAGGTGTTTCGCTGCTACTTCAGCAACAATATAAAATGCTAAACGGTGCAATGCCGTCCAATGCTTTAGTGAAAGCGGTATTACTCAACAGTGCCGATGATGCTGGAAACAAAGAAGTGGATTTTTTAAACGGATTTGGCAACCTCAATGCATTGAACGCTGTAAGAACTATTCAGTCTGCCCGTTACAAGAGTGGTACAATTACAAATGGTGGTACGCAGCAATTTTCTCTTTCAATTCCCACGGGAATAAACAAGGTAAAAATAACCCTGGTATGGAATGACCCACCTGCCACCGTGAACGCAGCGAAATCCCTGGTAAACGATCTTGACCTGGAATTAATAAATACAAGCACCAACGAAATTTGGAAGCCTTGGGTGCTCAATTCTTTTCCGCATATTGATTCATTAAAACAATTAGCTACCAGGAAAAAAGACACAATCAATAATGTTGAGCAGGTAACATTGGATAATCCTGCTGCTGGCAATTACCAGGTTTCTGTAAAAGGATATAACATCACCACAACCACACAGGCATTTTACATTGCTTACCAGTTTGATTCTGCCGACGTTTTTGAATGGCATTTCCCTACCCGCAATGACCCTGTTTTTTCTTCAGCTGTAAATACCCTCAGGTGGCATTCGTCTTATTCACCTGCTACCGCACAACTGGATTACAGTATTGATAACGGGGCCACCTGGCAATTGATAGACCCTGCCGTGGACCTGGCAAACGGCTATTACAACTGGCAAACTCCAACAGGTATAAGTAAGGCGCTTTTAAAAATAACAACAGGCCCCCGGCAGGTAACCACTGATACATTTTTAATAAGTACCAGGCCTCAAACCGGTGTGGGTTTTAATTGCCCGGATTCGTTCCTGATTTATTGGAACAAACTTCCCTTAGTAAATGACTACCGGTTATACAAGCTTGGCAACCAATATATGGAACCGATATTGCTAACTACCGATACTTTTGCAGTGTTACAAAAGAATACAAACCCTTCGCTTTATTATGCAGTGGCCCCGCTATTAGCAGGCAAAGAAGGAATCAAAAGTTATACATTCAATTATACATTACAGGGCGTTGATTGTTACATCAAATCGTTTTTTGCTGCGCTGGTAAATAACACGGCGGAGTTGTCACTCTCACTGGGCACCCGGTACAATATCAATAAAATTATCCTTGAAAAATTTGATGGAACAACTTTTAAACCATTGCAACAATTATTAACCAATACTAACCTGGTTGTAAATTTTGTTGACAATAACCTTACAAAAGGATTAAATATTTACCGGGTAAAACTTGAGCTTGCGGGAGGGGGCATTGTGTATTCCCTGATAGAAAATATATTTTACTTTAAAGGATCAGGTTATAGTATTTACCCCAACCCTGCCGGGCAAAATGCAGAAATAAATATTGCACAGCAAAACGTAGATATTGCCCTGATGCAGGTTTTTAACACCAGTGGCGTAAAAATTTATGAAAAGGAAATTGATGACAGGATAAATAATATTGCAGCCGGCATACTGAGCAAAGGTGTTTACTTTATACGAATTATAACTAATGGCAAACAGGCTGAAACAATCAAATTGGTGGTATATTAATTTGCAGTTAAACTCACCCTCTAAAATCTACAAGAGCCAAATCACTAAAACAGGATGCTAATTTATTCAACAGCAGGTCCATCAGTTTTCGTTGAAACGAAAGCAATATTGATTTTGTAAGCAGCTAAATAATCAAGCAACCCATAAATAAAAATTGAAACCCCAAACATTTCCAGCAATTCTTCGATGCAATAAAGTACCCGGTTATAGATATGGTTAATTCCATATAGCTTAAAAAAATAACCTTCCAATAATTCAAGACCTAATGCTCCGCCAACAAATAAAAAAGCTGAGAGGAAAAACATCTTCCGGGTAAAAGCCGGCAGGTTTAATACAAAGCGTAACATATAAATACAAACAACAAGAAACAGAAAACCATATACAATTACCCATGACCAATAGAGTAAACCCGAAAGATCACTGCTTAGTTTTGGCCTTAAAATTTCAGCCAAATGTTCATGTACCTGAATACTTTCGTCAATGGACATAAAAATAAAAATCAATGCTAATACCAGCCAGTACCTTTTTGTTTTATCATGATTAATTTTTGAACAACGGTAAATAATCAATAGCAGCACCGCAGTAAAAGCAAGCAGCATTACAGAAAAATATGTGGGAAAATTACGCTCAAGGTTAAAATCAAAATATCTTTCCATATTTCTACTTAAGCCGCTTGTGGACTGCAATACAACTGTTAAAATAAAAGCAGTAATATGGGCTGCCAGCAATAATAATATTGTAAAAATCAGCACCCTTAAAATTGCCAATGGATTAAATGAGAGCTGCACTATTTCTTTTGACAATTTGTTCATAAAGTTGTTGGTTACAAAAATGATATTTTCGTGTGTGATTATGTTGGTACAAATTATAAATTAAATTCATTCTTTTACTTATCCGATCAAAATATTATTCTTTGGATTATATATAGGGTAAAGCAGCAGTTAGAATTAATTTTCCGAAATTGGTTATATGGTCTGAATGTTGCCAATTGGTATTCAGTACAAGGGAGTGACACAACGATGATGCCCATTGATAAAATGCCGGTAAAAAAAAATGTATTTGCAAAACGCTATTTTCCGAACTATATGAAATGCTTCTGCTGAAATTGTTATTAATAATTTCAGAGCGCCTTTAAACCACATATAAAAAATTATACTACCATGGTAAATTTGTTGAAATCAAAATTAGAGCTGTTTGCCTTTTTCGAATTAACGCCTGATTTGGTTTGCCTCGCCGGTAAAGATGGATATTTAAGAAAAGTAAACCAGGCTGTAATTGATAAACTACAATACACCGAAGCCGAATTATATAAAAACCCCATTGCATATTTTATACATCCGGATGATAAAGATTTAACGCACAAAAACAGAACGGAATTACTTGGTGGAAAAGTACTGCACAATTTTGAAAACCGCTACATCACCAAACAGGGAGAAATTATATGGCTTACATGGACGTCTATTTATTTTGCAGATAGCGAGCTGGTATTAGCCATTGCCAAAGACATTACTGAAAAAAAGAAACAGGAAAAGGAAGCCGAAGAAAAATTCAATAAATTTAAAAGCCTTACTACATATTTTAAAAGCAATATAGAAAAAGACAGAAAGTACTTAACCTACGAACTACATGAAGAGCTGGCGCAATTGGTATTTGCAGTAAAAACAGATGTTGAATTAATTGCCAATAATAAGGCTGATTTACCGGCAGCATCTAAAGAAAGGATCGAGCATGCATTAATTGTTTCGAAATTGCTTATTGAAACACTGCAACGAATTTCATTTTCTATAAGTCCAAAAATGATGGAAGAGTTTGGCCTGAAAGATACATTGGAATGGCTGTGCAGGGAATTTTCAATATTGAATGGCGTGCCCTGCGCATGTGCATTTGATTATGATGAGGAAAATTTAACCAACGAAATTAAAATAGACTTTTTCAGAATTTGCCAGGAAGCGCTCTCGAATGTTATACGCCATGCGATGGCAAAAAATGTAATGATCAGCATTAAAGATGTTGATGAAAAAGTACAGCTAACAATTATGGATAATGGCAAAGGCTTTGATGTGCCGCAACAAATTGAAACACCGGGCTTACTAAGTATGCGTGAAAGGGTAAACTCAATAAACGGACAGCTAACCATACAAAGCGAACCAGGAAAAGGCACCCGAATTTGTGTAGAAATTACCAAATAGTTTCATCAGAAAGCACCAGGTTATTTCTTTGCAGCAATGTCTTTAATTGCTTTCACTAATTTATCCAAATCCTGCAGGCGGGTATATACATGAGGGGTAATGCGTACGCAACTGATATTTTCCCAAACAATACCAACGGTATGAATTTTATAATTGTTAAACAACGCTCCATCCAATTCGGCAGGCGTTACACCTTCAATACTAACTCCGCAAATAGCACAGGAATAATCCGGTTTTAAAGAGGTATGAATGGTTACTCCAGGAATATCCTTCACCCTTTG
>JANMVB010000622.1:0-6218 GCA_031392305.1 Ferruginibacter sp. | reverse complement strand
ATGTCACGTCCCGTACAATATAACACAAAGCTTAAAATGGTAGAGGCCCCTGAGGGGATGATGGGGGATGGCTTTATGGCTACTTCATTTGAAAAAGTTGTAGGCCTTGCACGAAAAAATTCTATCTGGCCATTACCATTTGCAACATCCTGCTGCGGCATAGAATTTATGGCAACTATGGCGAGCCATTACGATCTTGCCCGGTTTGGATCTGAGAGGGTAGGATTTTCGCCCAGGCAGTGCGATTTGCTGATGGTGATGGGAACGATTTCTAAAAAGATGGGCCCGGTATTGCGCCAGGTGTACCTGCAAATGGCAGAGCCACGCTGGGTATTATCTGTTGGGGCTTGTGCCTGTAGCGGGGGAATTTTTGATACCTACTCAGTACTACAGGGTATTGACCAGGTAATACCGGTAGATGTATATGTACCAGGTTGCCCGCCAAGACCGGAAGCTATCCTTGATGGGTTTTTAAAAATACAGGAACTGGTAGGGCAGGAAAGCCTGCGAAGAAGAAACGGTGAAAAATACCAGGAACTGATGACAAGTTATGGTATTCAGTAAGTGAGATGACTGCATTACTTTTATTAATGTAAAAAAGCTACTTTAAATAATTGCCTTGGCAAATAACTAATGTATAAAAAGCTACCAGCTTTATGCCTTTAACCAACGAACTGATTCAACAAAAACTTACAGATAAATTCGGTGATCAACTTACCGGTTGGCAGGAACCTTATGGAATGCTCACCTTTACAGCACCCAAAGACCTTAACTTAAAAGTTTTACAATTTCTATTTGACGATACTGTGTTGGGATTTCGTTTTTTGACCGACCTGCAGGCAGTACATTATCCTGACAGGAAGGGAGAAGAATTGGCCGTTGTATATCATTTGCATAACCTGGCTGATAATGTTCGTATCCGTTTTAAAGTGTTTACCGATATCAATCAACCGGATGTATTTAGTGCTACTGCCTTGTACCAATCGGCTAATTTTATGGAAAGGGAAACGTATGATTTCTTTGGTATTAATTTTACCGGTCACCCTAACCTGATACGGATTTTAAATGTGGATGAGATGGATTATTTTCCGATGCGAAAGGAATTTCCGCTGGAAGACCAAACGAGGACTGATAAAGATGATGAGATGTTTGGCAGGTGATGATTAGAGGTATAAAGTATCTAAAGTAAATAAGGTAAATAAAGTAATTAAGGTAAATGCGGAAGTTTAAATTGTGCAGGTTTCTTCCATCTTGTTATTTGATGCATGAAAAGGTTGTTGCGGAGATTTACATAACACAATAAAAGATTCCCATTGGTATGCGGTACAAGGGAGTGACACAACGATGATGCCCATAGCTGCTTCTTTGTTAGGACAATGAAAAAAGGGTTATAAAAATGATTTATAGCTAATTGCAAATATTAAAGGCATATAATGAATGACCATATTCTTTTACCGGAAGGAAGTATTGAAAAGCTAACCACCACACTTAACCTGGGGCCAACGCATCCGGCTACACATGGGGTGTTTCAAAATATATTGGAACTGGATGGCGAAAGGATTATGAAGGCAACTTCTACGGTTGGTTATATTCACCGTGCCTTTGAAAAACTTGCTGAAAGAAGGCCGCTTTATCAAATTACCCCACTAACAGACAGGCTGAATTATTGCTCATCGCCCATTAATAATATGGGCTGGCATATTACCTGCGAAAAGTTGTTGGGAGTAACGCTTCCTAAAAGGGTTGATTATTTACGCATTATTATTATGGAACTGGCCAGGATTTCTGACCATTTAATTTGTAATTCTATTGTGGGTGTGGATAGTGGTGCATACTCGGGGTTTCTTTACCTGATGCAGTTTAGGGAACTGATTTATGAAATTTATGAGGAAGTTTGCGGATCGAGACTTACTACAAATATTGGAAGGATTGGTGGTTTTGAAAGGAATTTTACCAACAGGGCTTTTGAAAAGCTGGAGCAGTTCCTGGCGACATATCCAAAGCAATTGAAAGAATTTGAATCACTATTTACCCGTAACCGTATTTTTATGGAGCGTACCATAGGTTGTGGTCCTATCTCTGCGGAAAGAGCGATGAACTATGGGTTTACAGGGCCAAATTTGAGGGCTGCCGGCGTGGATTATGATGTTAGGGTACATACACCTTACAGTTCTTATGAGGATATTAATTTTACCATTCCGGTGGGTAAAACCGGCGACTGTTATGACAGGTACCTGGTGCGTAATGAAGAGATGTGGCAGAGCATCAGCATCATAGAACAGGCTTATAGAAAAGTACAGGAGTTTAAAGGTACGGATGCGGATGTATTTCATGCTGATTCCCCTGCGTATTATCTTCCTGAAAAAAAGGATGTTTATACAAAGATGGAAGCATTGATTTATCATTTTAAAATCATCATGGGTGAAACAGATATTCCGGCAGGGGAAGTTTATTGTTCTGTAGAAGGCGGTAATGGGGAGTTGGGCTTTTACTTAATTAGCGATGGTGGCCGTACGCCCTACAGGTTGCATTTCAGGCGGCCATGTTTTATTTATTACCAGGCATTTCCTGAGCTGGTGCAAGGAGGCATGCTGAGTGATGCAGTAATAACTATGAGCAGTTTGAATTTGATTGCCGGAGAGTTGGATGCGTAGGGTAATAGAGGAAAAAATGAAAAAACTAATAAATTGAAGTAGATGACATTTTCACAAGATAAATTAAATAAGATAGCGGAAATCATCAGCCGTTATCCCGAAGGCAAACATAAAAGTGCCTTGCTGCCGGTATTACACCTGGCGCAGGACGAATTTGGCGGATGGCTGGATACACCTGTAATGGATTATGTAGCTACCTTATTAAAAATTGAACCCATTGAAGTATATGAAGTAGCCAGTTTTTACAGCATGTATAATTTAAAGCCGGTAGGAAAATATTTATTTGAGGTTTGCCAAACAGGGCCTTGTATGTTGAACGGCAGTGATAATATCATCAGCTACATAAAAGAAAAGTTGAACATAAATAATGGCGAAACCACCACTGATGGTTTATTTACATTAAAAACTGTGGAATGCCTGGGTGCATGCGGTTATGCGCCAATGATGCAGTTGGGCAAAACTTACCGGGAGCATTTAACCAAAGAAAAAGTGGATGCAATTGTAGAAGAGTGCACAAATAATAACGTAAGAAATAATTAGTATTGAATGAGCAACTTTATACCATATTTAAAAAATGCAACTGCATTGCCAGGTTATAAAATGCTGGTGGAATTTGAGGATGGCATACAGGGAATTATTGATTTGCAGCCATGGAAAGGAAAAGGTGTTTTTTCTTATTGGAATGATGAAACAAATTTTAAAATATTTAAAATTACAAATGATAAAAAGCTAGCCTGGAGTGAAGAAATTGATTTGGACCCTGATTCATTTTATTTGAAACTGATTAATAAAACATTTGAAGAATATGCCAGTGATAAGCAGCTTCTACGGCATTCTCATTAAAATGTAGTTCGGAGATCAGTACCTCCACATTTTCATGCTGAGTATGGCGAATTTTCTGCTCAGATAAAAATTATAGGATTTGGAATTGAAGCAGGCTATTTACCCACAAAAGCTTTAGCACTCGTTGTAGAATGGGCAAACATTTATCAAACAGAATTGCTGAAAAACTGGAATAATTTAAGTGAGAATGGAAATGGTACATACTTTAAGATAGAACCTTTAATATAAAATTTTGGGAATTACAAATGCCATATTAAAAGTAAAAGAACACCGCAAATCTGAAAAAATTACAGAGGTCAATTTTTTGATAGATAGCGGCGCAGTGTACAGTTTAGTACCAGGGAAAATTTTGGATGAATTGGATATTGAACCCTATAAAGAAATGAGTTTTTCCTTAGCAGATGGGACCACTTTAAAAAGAAGAGTATGCAGTGCTTACTTTGAGTATGAAGGTGAAGGTGGCCCGGCACCCGTTTTATATGGTGAGGACGGAGATGAAGCACTTTTAGGTGCAACTACTTTAGAATCTTTGGGGTTGGTATTAAATCCTTTTACGAGAACATTGCACCCCATGCGGATGTTGATGGCTAAACTAACACGATGAAATTTTTACTGATTATATCTTTTTTAATTACCCCCTTTATCGGTGTAGCACAAACAACCGATGAGCAAAAGTTAATGGCAACTATAAAAGATTTTCACCAGGCACTGGTAGCTAAAAACACCATTTCAATTAACCAACAAACAGACAAAGCATTAAGTTATGGACATAGTAACGGCTGGGTAGAAACGAAATCGGACATGATAAAAAATCTGGAGACTGGTTATATTTCTTACCAAAGTTATAAAGAAGACAGCCTGGGTATAACGATCAATGGCAATATGGCCAATGCCCGGTTTGTAGCAGAAGTTAATGCCACAATGAAAGGTGTAACCAATAGTTTTGCTTTGAGGGTGCTGGAAGTTTGGGTAAAGAAGGGGAACCGTTGGTTATTATTTGCCAGGCAGGCAGTAAAGAAATTATAGTTTTTAATACATTATTTTACAAACATTTGTTTTTCAATTAAGCATCGTTGTGTCACTCACTTGTACAGTTAATACAATGTGGAGCAACAAAAACATAACACTCAGCTAAAAGGCATTTAATAAAATATAGCTGAGAAGAATTGAATAAGCTCAACTGTTTTAAGGTTTTCAATATGAGTAGAAAATTATTATTAGAAAAAGCACATGTTCCTGGTATCAGAACGTACGAAGTGTATCGCCGTGAAGGTGGTTACCGCAGTGTTGAGAAGGCTTTAAAAATGACCCCGACTGAAATAGTGGAAGAGGTAAAACGAAGTGGGTTAAAGGGTAGGGGTGGTGCAGGTTTTCCTACCGGAATGAAATGGAGCTTTCTGGCAAAGCCGGAAGGAGTAGCCCGCTATTTAGTATGCAATGCAGATGAAAGCGAGCCCGGTACTTTTAAAGACAGGTATCTGATGGAATTTATTCCTCACCTGTTGGTTGAAGGAATGATCGTTTCATCCTTTGCCCTGGGAAGCAATGTTAGCTACATTTATATCAGGGGCGAATACGCCTGGATCACCGATATACTGGAAACAGCCATTGCAGAAGCAAAACAAAACGGATGGCTGGGTAAAAATATTTTGGGCACCGGCTTCGATTGTGAAATGTATGTACAACGGGGTGCAGGCGCTTACATCTGTGGAGAGGAAACAGCCCTTATAGAAAGCCTTGAAGGAAAGAGGGGTAACCCAAGGATTAAACCACCCTTCCCTGCAGTAAAGGGTTTGTGGGATTGCCCTACCGTTGTAAACAATGTAGAAACACTTGCAGCAGTTGTACCCATCATCAATGAAGGCGGTGAGGCATATTCAAAAATTGGAGTTGGTAAAAGCACGGGTACGAAGCTAATTTCCGCCTGTGGCAATATTAATAAGCCGGGTATTTTTGAAATTGACATGACCATATCTGTAGAGGAATTTATTTATAGTGATGAATATTGTGGCGGCATTCCCAACGGCAAAAAATTGAAAGCTTGCATCCCCGGTGGTTCATCCGTTCCGATACTGCCGGCAAATTTATTATTGAACACCGCAAAAGGCGAGAAGCGGATGATGAATTATGAAAGCCTGAGTGATGGTGGCTTTGCAACCGGCAGCATGATGGGCAGCGGTGGTTTTATTGTATTGGATGAAGACCAGTGTGTGGTTAGAAATACTATGACCCTTGCAAGATTTTATCATCATGAGAGTTGTGGCCAGTGCAGCCCGTGCAGGGAAGGTACCGGGTGGATGGAAAGGATACTTAAGAAGATCGAGAACGGCAAAGGTGAAATGAAAGATATAGATTTACTATGGGATATTCAGCGCAAAATTGAAGGCAATACAATCTGTCCTTTGGGTGATGCAGCAGCCTGGCCAATAGCAGCAGCCATCAGGCATTTCCGTGATGAATTTGAATGGCATGTGCTTAACCCGGATGAATGTTTACAAAGAAATTATGGTTTGGCGCATTATGCCGATCCGATACATGTGCCGGTAATGGCTTAAATTAATTAATAGTAAAATTTAAGCCCCAGCTTTATAAAACATTTTGATGCAAACAAAATATGGCAGAAGAAATAAAAACTTTTAAAGTAACCATCGACAACATCACCATTGATGTGCCGGTGGGTACCACAGTATTAAACGCAGCCCGTAAAATTGGTGGCGATGT
>JANMVB010000618.1:0-7917 GCA_031392305.1 Ferruginibacter sp. | reverse complement strand
GTGTCACTCACTTGTACCACATACCAATGTGGAGCTTTGATTGTGTCATAGATTGGGTGCCCGCATTTCTTTTTTCACCTTATTATATATCTTTTATTTCTTTGCTTCTTTGCACCTTAGCGTCTTTGCGTGAAAAACCTTTGCACCTTACTTTGATTCTTTACGTACAAGCAACGAAGCCTGCAAAACACTGTCCGTTTTAATAACCTGCGGGGTAATGATGGCCCCATCCCTCAACCGCTGTATGCCACTAAATACAATGCTTTCGCCACTTGCAAGGCCATTGCTCACTAAGTAATTGTTGCCACTTTTTCCTGTTATGGAAATTTGTTTACTCACTACTTTGTTGCTGTCACCCAGAGCAAAAACAAATACCTTATCCTGCAACTCGAAGGTAGATTCCTGAGGCACCAGTAACTGGTCTGAATGTAGTGAAGGGATACGTATTTTACCGGTGATGCCTGAACGCAATAGTTTTTCATTGTTGGCAAATACTGCCCTGAAACTGATAGTGCCCGAGCTACGGTCAAACTGCCCCTGTACCAGTTCTATTTTACCTTTTGCATTGTAAATGGTATTGTCAGGCAACTGAAGGTCAACAGCAGGGATATTTTTAATTTTCTCTTCGGTTGACTTGCCTTCATACTTTGAAATGAAAGATAAAAAATCGGCCTCACTCATAGAGAAATAGGCATGTACATTGTTAACATCCGAAAGAACTGTGAGTGGTAACGTCTCCCCCTTGCCGATAAGGCTGCCCTGCTTAAAAGGTATGTGGCCGATGTAGCCACTAACCGGTGCAGTTATCAACGTATAACCTACCGTAATGTCTGCACTTCCTTTAGATGAAACAGCCTGGGCATGGGAAGCTTTGGCAGCATCCAGGTTTGCTTTGGCAGTTTTTAACTGCACTTCGGCGATAACTTTATTGTCAACCAAAGGTTTTAAGCGGTCATATTCAACCTGTGCTTTTTCTATGGAAGCTTTTGCTGCCTGTACAGAAGCGGAAGCACTGTTGCTAAATTCGTTATATTCCCTGCTATTGATTTTAAACAATGGCTGCCCTTTGGAAACATAAGCGCCTTCCTGCATATAAATCTTTTCTAAATAACCGCTTACCTGCGGACGAATCTCCACATTGGTTGTACCTTCTATGGAGGCCGGGTATTCGAGCCAGGTAGTGGCCGTACCATTGTTGATTTTAATAACTGGTAGTGATGGCGGTGGCGGGGCAGGGTTCAATGCCTGTCCGGCACATGCAGCAAGAAAAAGAACTCCTGCGTAAAACATGTAGGTGATTAGCTTATTCATAACTTGATTAAATTGTTTAACAGTGTTAAATAGATGGCTTAAAAAAAACAGTTTTTTATTGAACTGTCATACGTGCAGGCTATCGTTGAATTTTGGGATTATCTGTGCTTTTCTTATTTGCTATTTGTTTCTAATTGTCCATTAAGGCTAGAAGACAAAATTAATAGTGAACCGTTAGTTTTTCAATGTACAAAACGGTGAATTATTTATACATTTTACGGACTTAATGAGTGCGGCTGTTGTTTGGTAAAGTGATTCATTCTGATTGTTTTATAACGTGATTAAATCGTTTAACAGTGTTAAGTATTAAGGCAAAAAAAAACTTCTATTTCATAGAGTTTATTATGCCACCAATTGCATCTTTTAGTACCTGCTGGTTCAGTTCATCCGAAGTCAGTTTCCTCGTCATATTAATAGATATCAACCCATGAACCACTGACCAGAAAGTGTAATATTTTGTATCAATATATTTCTCCGTTCGTTTTTCAACAGGTATTATTTCTTCTATTTTATCCCACAACATATTCATCGGGAGCTGAATATCCGGGCACATATTCTGCATGGCGCAACAGTTTACTTCTACCCCATACATAACCTGATATAATTCTTTTTCTGCAAAGGCAAAGTCCCAATACGCAAGCCACATTGCTTCCAGTTGTTTAGCCGGGTCAGTATGTTCACTGATGGCCTGTTCCATTAATTTGCTCAGCTTAACAAAACCCTGCCTGGTTAACTCGTTCAGGATCGCATCTTTATTGGCGAAGTACTCGTAAATAATAGGCGCCGTATATTCTATTTTGTCGGCTATCTTACGCATACTCAGTGCCTGCCAACCTTCCTCTTTTACAATATCAATAGATGCTGCAAGGATATTATTCCTCGTTTCATCTTTCAATCGTAAAATTCTTTCTTTACTGGCCATTTTATGTTTCTCCTTTACAGTGGTTAAATAATCTAACACTGTTAAGCAAAGGTAATAGTGTTTTAATTAAAGTGCCAAATCTTTTTTTGGGTTTTAACAAAATGACTGGTGTCAAGTAAGTTTTATCGGCAACATAGGGTTTCACGGTAATGTTTTTAAAAACGTGAGTTTAAGAAGCGAAAACTCCTCCAATAGATAATTGTAAAATAATACTCTAACTTTTTATATAAATTATCCCTTAGATGAATTGTAATAAGTTTGTACTGCATTGATAGCTGAGGACATTGCCCACGGAAGTCAAAACCAAAAAATGACAGGCGAAAAAGATTTAGATAAATTATTAATGACGATGAAACCGGAACAGGCTGCCGGAGAGTATGTTTTTTGTACGGTCAATAACCTGGCAACAATAAACATCCCAGACATCATTTTATTATTTAAAGAGCGGGAAGGATTTACCATTATTATTAAGAAAGAATTAGCCGATCATTTGAAGCTGGATTATTCATTTGTCGCTTCCTGGATTACGTTGACAGTACATTCATCATTGGAAGCAGTTGGTTTTACAGCAGCAATCTCAAAAGCACTCGCTGAAAATGAAATAAGTTGTAACGTTGTCGCAGCATTTTACCACGACCACATTTTTGTAAATAAAAAAGATTCAGAAAAAGCAATGGACATTCTTAAAGAAATTTCAAAATAAAAGAATTTGTAAAACGGTGCCTGCCTTTTAAAATCTATTCGCAGATAACATCTAAACCTTCTTTTTTAGCTTAATGTTTGTTATCATTCCCCATACACTTCCTCCAACTGCTTCGTAAGATATTTAAACGACAACGGCATATCATTTCCCGGATTATTGGTATTGCCCTCGATAAAAATATGTCCCTTATAATTTGCTTTTCGGAGTGCCCTTAAATAGGGCTTAAAATCATCGCCCTGCACACCGGGGAATGACCGCTTTTGTTTCTCTGCAATTTCGCAATACACTAAAATGTCCGCAGCATCTACAATACTTTGCGGCCCTTCACCTTCCCTCATCATGTGAAAGATATCTGCATTCAATTTAAAATTTGGATGATCCACCACCCTTACTACTTGGGCGGCAGATGTGAGGGTGATCAGAAAATTTGTTTCAGTGGCTTCAAGGCTTTCCAGCGCAATCATGATATTATATTTTTGTGCTACCATCGCCAGTTTACGGCACAGCAAGGCAAAATCAGCCTGTGCTTTTTTTGCATCATATCCCTCCGGAATTCTTCTTGCACCGCCGCTGCCCAACACTATAAAACGCAACCCTGCTTTTTTTGCCCTTGATAAAACAGTATCGGCGTAACCCAACACCAGGGCTTCATTTACATCCGGCCCGGCAATTTTTATCCTGCCCGGAAAAAAAATATTGCACAGCAGTAATTTACATTTTGATTTTTTTATCCTGGCTACATTTTGCTGAAATTGTTCTTCTGTTAATGATGGTGAAAGCATTTTACCTACCGATTCGCCGAACATACGAAAGCCTGATGCATAGATCAGGCTGTCCTGTTCTATAGGAGCTACAATACCCAGGCGGGGTATTGATTTTTTGGCAGGCATAAAGCCAAATAAAACAATCAAAAATATTACAGCAGGCAGGATCCAAATTTTAAATTTCATTTGTTTTGTTTTAATGGAATATTTGTAACATGCGATGATAAGATGAAAACCAGGTAATGAATACTTTTAAGTGAAAACTAATTGCACGGTTGTAATGTACGAATGAATTATAAGCCCTGCATTTTTGTCGGTAAAGATAAACTGTACAAGTGTACTCAAATAAACCGGGGTTAATATTTCTCTCATTACAATATGGGTAAAGTTCCCCAATGATATAACGTACAAGGGTGCGACGCCACTGAAGCCAAATAGTAATTCATAAGCCCGGCCCATCATTTTTTACTTTTTTATCCCCGGTACTTTTACATTTTATAAAGGCAATTTTGTTGATTGCCTGGTAACCAATGAACCGGGCAAATGATACCGTTGTATCCTGCTATTATCTTCAATACTTTCTATCAATATTTTTGTAGCAAGCTGCCCCATTTTTTGCAAAGGTTGTTTTATATAAGTAAGCGGGGCGTAAAAAAGATCCCATGCTGCCATTTCATCAAAACTAATAAGCGCCAGCTCCGACGGCACTTTTATGTTTTGCTGTTTAATATGTTTTACCCCATGCAAGGCAATTTCACCGGATGCAAACAGGATGGCATCGGGTGGTTCGCTCATGGCCATTAATTCGTTTATTGCATTTTCAACATGTACCGGTATATTATCAATTGCTACTTCTTTTACCAAGTTATTTGCAGGCAAAATGTGCAGGGTTTCCAGGGCTTTTAAATAACCATTGGTGCGGTCGTTGAGGTGTTGCAGAGTAGATTGGTAATTAACAATCCCAATTTTTTTGTAGCCGCATTT
The DNA here is from genome assembly GCA_031392305.1 of Ferruginibacter sp. Lineage (GTDB taxonomy): Bacteria > Bacteroidota > Bacteroidia > Chitinophagales > Chitinophagaceae > Ferruginibacter. The sequence continues at coordinate 3,233 of JANMVB010000618.1, read as the reverse complement.
TATAAGATATTTTACAGCATCGAATGATGCTTTAAAATTATCCATTGCCACATAACTGGTATTGATAGAAGGAAAATAACGGTCAAATAATACAAACGGAATTTCCTGTTTTACCAGGTCGTGTAACAAATACTCCGTGTTTTCCCGGGGTGCAATAATCAACCCATCCACATACCTGTTCATAAAAGTTTCAATCAGCTTTTCTGATTGAAATGGGTTTTCATCGGAGCTGCCAAAAATTACGGTATAATTTTTTTTAGCTGCTTCATCTTCAATAATACGGGCCATGGTAGCTGAAAAAGGATTGGAGATATCTGCTACTATCAGGCCAATGGTATTTGTTTTATTTGTTTTAAGGCTGCGGGCAATCTGGTTGGTGTGGTAATTTAACAGCTTTGCAGTGTCTTTAATTTTTTGTGCCACCACTTTATTTATCCTGCCCGTTTTTTTATCATTTAGCACATAAGATACCAATGCAGATGACACCCCCACTTCTCTCGCAATATCTTTTAATGAAACCCTTTTTACCATTTTTACATCTATTAATTTAAAATTAACATTGGCACATTTACCAATTGTAAAGAGTTGCCTTACGGTTATCCGTCAATGATTTAGCTATTTTCTGGGCAATGAATTTATACTGAGGCTGCAAGCTTTACGTGGCATGTGTTTAATCGTTTAAACAAAATTACGTATTTTTGTTTTTTAATTTAAATTTATTTAAACTTTATTATATGAATACGATTAAGCAAATAGCGGTGATAGAGTGTGGAAATTCATCAAAATTATTTCAACTTTCACCTATTAGTAAATCACAGGGTTATGTGGTTTCTAAAATATTTTATAAAAGCAATGTGCCGGATAATGTAATCAACACCAATCATCCCGGTGCAGTTGTAGTGCAGGACCAGCAGGCAATTATCGACGATTCGTTGATAGATATGGTAGTAGTTTCGTCACCTTCGCCCAGCGAAATGGATATTGTAGGGGAAATGATTAAAGCCAATAAAGCAACCCGTATCGTTTAAACAAACTCCTGCATTTCGCCAACGATTTACCCATTTGAAATAGAAATTGAATAACAGGTTAACTACAATTGCAGTTAGCTTATGCAGAAAACCCTGCTCATTATAAAGCAGTCCATTTTCCTGCACAGGCATATTATTGTCCGCAATTCTATTCAAAGAAGTAATAGCATAAAAATATTAATCCCTGTGTAACATAACATAAAAATTGAACCAGGCCATTTCATAAACGCTGTTAATTACAGGTTTTGCATTGGCTTTTTTTTATGAATGTTACTCTTACATAAAGCACAAGTAACCAGAAGTTCCGGCAGTTTAATTGTATAATTTAATTTTTTGTCCGGGCTAAGATACAATGTGGTACATCGTTGCATCGCCCTCTTGTACTATATACCAATGAGGACCTTTTCTTACAATATATGTAACCAACAAACTTAATTTTATGCCAGTGCATAAACATTGTCATGCAATCATTAATAATAATAATTACAAACAAACCCCAGTTAAAAACAATAGGCAGGCGTAAAAAATTACACCTGCCTGTTTTAATATTATTATCCGTGATTATTTCTTATCCCCAAACATCCCACTCAGCTTATCTTTTACTGCATCAAAAGCATCCTCTGCTTTGTCTGCTGCACCTTTTATAAAATTCTCCACCTTCTCCCCTGTTTCTCCCGGTATCACATCACTTATTTTATCAAGCATTCCCGGCGCTGCCACTTTAGGAGCAGCAGGGTCAACTATAGCAGTTGTATCTAAAGACTCTGAAGCAAACAGGTTGTCCACTGCGCCTGCCATCATAGGAAATTTTTCTTTTACAAAATCTTTAATGGTATCCAGTACCTGGGTAGCCTGTCCGGCGCTAATGCCGGTTTTTTCTGTAAGGCGTGAAATTAATTCTTGCATGTGTTTTGTTTTTTTGAATATGAAAGATACATTTTTATCAAATAAGCATTTAACCAACAAGGGTGCATTTAAAATTGTTGCTACTCCAATAAAGGTAGTGGCCGGTGAGGACACCGGCCACGGCTGTCTTTCGCTGGCTGGTGGGCACCAGCCCTCGACAATTATAAATGCACCCACCAATAAAGTACCACAATAAGAGTAACAAAAAATGATCTGCTATTAAATTATGACTCAGTATCATACCGTTCCACTTTTTCTATTCCTTCAAGTTTTAATAACCGGTTGCACAGCTCATCCAACTCTTCTTTATCATGTACAAATATTTTAAAGTTGCCCATAAATAACCCATCCTTTGCTTCCATCGTCATTGCCGAAATATTAAATTTTAATTCGCCGCTGATAAGGTTCGTTATTTTATGTATCACTCCTACGTCATCCAATCCTACAATTTTTAAACCGGTAAGAAAGGAGATCTCCTTGTTTTTGGCCCATTTGGTTTTTACAACCCTATGCCCATAGTTCGACATCAGCCTGGCAGCATTCGGGCAGTTGGTACGATGTATTTTTAAACCCTCCCCGGTGGTGATAAAACCAAATACATCATCGCCGGGTATGGGCTTACAGCAATTGGCCAGGGTGTACATAATGCGATCGCTGCTTTCGCCAAAAATGATGAGCTCTGCATCTTTTTTATGATACGATTTAGGGGTTACTTCTACATCTGTTTTTACCTCAGCTTCTACTTTCGGTTTTGGTGGAAACAGGCGATCTCCTGAAGCAGTAAATTCCTTTATTTCTTTTAGGTCTATTTTTTTGATGGCAATTTCATACAACAGATCAAGTGAGGAATTTACTTTATAAAATGTAGCCAGTTCTTCAAGATTGTGCTGGGTCATCATTCCACCGATTGCATCCAGCTTTTTTTGCAAAATATATTTTCCATCTTCTGCTACTTTTCTTTTTTCTTCCTTAAGTGTATCTTTTATTTTTTGCCTTGCCTTACTGGTAACTACCAGGTTCAGCCATTCCTGGCTGGGCTTTTGTTTGGCACTTGTTATAATTTCTATCTGGTCGCCGCTACGCAGTTTATACCCAATAGGTACCAGCTTATGGTTCACTTTTGCACCAATACATTTACTACCAACAGCAGTATGTACCCCAAATGCAAAATCAAGCGCACTTGCTCCTATCGGCAACATTTTTACATCGCCTTTTGGTGTATATACGTAAATTTCTTCCGCTAAAAAGGATGTTTTAAAATCCTGCAAAAAATCTATTGAACTGCTATCCTGGTTACCC
>JANMVB010000593.1:0-14459 GCA_031392305.1 Ferruginibacter sp. | reverse complement strand
CACCCGGAGCACAAGGCTGGATGATTGGAATAAACTTACCTGAAAGTAAAGATGACCTGCTGCCACAAACATTGCTTATCACCAACAAATCGGTTACCACTTCCGGGGATGTGTACCAGTTTATGGAACACAATGGAAAGCGATATTCGCATATTACCAATCCTAAAACTGGCTATGGAATTACCTCGCAGCGGAATGTAACTGTAATTGCAAACGACGGAACACTTGCAGACTGGCTTACAAAAGCTTGCAGTATTTTACCATTAAAATCTGCAAAAAAACTTGCCACTAAATTAGGTGCAGAAGTGTTAATTGTAGAAAACAAAGGAGGGAAATTGAAGTTTCATGCTACCGATGGGTTTAAACATTTTTGGAAACCTACTACGGAGTGAAAAGTTTTTATGCATTAAATGAATCAAGATATACCGTACGCAGAGTTCCACATAGGTATGCGGTACAAGTGAGTGACACAACGATGTTGAAAATTGCTTTTTTTGTTCGGACAAAAAAAATGCAAAATCCCGAAGTACTTCGGGGCTTAATTGAAAATCAAATGCCCGTAACAAATAAATAAAGGCAATCAATTCGATTGCCTTTATTATAAGTCATTTAGTTAAAATAAAGCTGCACAATTAATTTTAGTCAACTATAAAAACTTTGTGCCTTCGTGCCTTTGTGGCTTACAAGCCCTATTTGTTCTTTTTAAGTATGCTGTAAAACCGGTTGTTGAATGCAACAAACTCTTTTTCCAATAAATCGATAGTGCCCTCTTTGCTTGCCGACAATGGCTCAAGCGCAGTGGCAACTTCGAGGTAAACATCGCTGAGGCGGCGGCGATATTTAAACTCATCGAAGAAAATTGTTTTGCGGTTTAGCTCCAGTATTTCGTTGCGCATATTTTCTAATTCTCCCAGGGATATTTCCTGGATGGGAGTTTTTCTTAAAGATGTTATTGTTCTGTCAATTGAATCTACCAACACGGCTAACTTTTCGTGTAGTGTGTAAAGCCGCATACTTTGCTGGTAAAGTTTTTCAATATTTTTTGCACTGAAATTTTTTGCATCGTTGGGTTTTATATTAATCGTTTGCTCATATTTTTTCCCCCCGGCCAGCAAAACTACTTTATAGTTACCAACAGGCACCCTCGGCGCAACAAATCCTGAATATAAAACCGGCGAGCCAGATACAAAACCTCCCTTTGCAACTTTTGGCGGGTTAATATTAAATGGCCAGTAAACTTTGTTTAAACCCTTTAGTGTAGTGCCGTTGAAGTCCTTTATTTTTTTATTGGCTGCATCATACACTTCTAATTTAATTCCATCTTCGCTACGCTGTTTCAGGTAATAATTTATTACCGGTAACACTACTTTGTTGCCTGCAGTATAGCCAGATAAATTAGGGCCTGAAACGGGCACCTGTGTATTATAATTATAAGCAAAATCATCAATCGGATAAAAGATTACATCCTGATTTATATCAGATTTCATTAGTTCCCTCAAGGGGTTCAAATCATCAATAATATAAATCCCCCTTCCATGAGATGCAACCAGCAGGTCGCCTGTTTGCGGTTGAATTTTAATATCCCGTACCGAATTATACCAGGGCATTTCCTGGTATTTACTTCTCATCCAGTTAGCACCTCCGTCGATAGAAATGAATAAACCTGTTTCTGTACCGGCAAATAAAAGCTTGCTGTTTTTTATATCTTCCCGTACCACATGTGCAAAGCCGGAAAATTCAGTGGAAGTAAATTTTTTCCAGGTATTGCCGGCATCTGAGCTCATGGCAATATAAGTGGCATGGTCGCCATACATGTGGTTGTCAAATGTTACATACATTCTTTTTGGGTCCAACTTAGAAAGTTCAATATTGCTAACCCATGCATGTTCAGGTATGCCTGCCTTCCAGGTATTGGCGGCTTTGTTGCTCCATGATTTTCCTCCATCGTTGGTTACCTGTAAATTTCCATCATCAGTACCTACCCAAATAATATTTTCGTTAGCAGGATGTTGTGTGATGGTGTAAATAGTGCAATGATTTTCAGCACTGGTATTGTCGCCGGTTATGCCTCCGCTTTCTTCAGTTTTTTGTTTGCTTTTATCATTGGTAGTAAGGTCGGCAGAAATGCGCTGCCAGTTGCGGCCCTCATCGGTTGATTTATATAAATACTGATTGGCCATGTACAAGTTATACAACGGTTTGCCGGCGGCTGATTTTTTTACAGACAGGCCAGTTACAATAGGAGTGTTCCAGTGAAAACGATGATCTGCTTCACCAGCAAGTTTTTGTGGTTTGATGGAAGCTGAAAATCCGGATGAAAGATCGATCCTGCTGGCATTGCCACCCTGGTATTCTGCAAATACAATCTTAGAATTAAGCGGACTTGGCTCTACCCAAAAACCATCACCGCCATTGATGAAATCCCAGTCTGCACTGGATACGCCACCAGGCGAAGAGTTAGGTGCCATCCAGCTTCCGTTATCCTGTAGCCCGCCATATACATTGTAAGTTTTTTCGTTATCAGTGCTCACATGATAAAACTGGCCCACCGGTAAATTATTTAAAAACTGCCACGAAACACCTTTGTTTAAACTCAGGTAAACACCACCATCAGTACCCAGGTACATCATATCGGTATTGGCCGGGTTTATCCAGAGTGCATGATGATCTGCATGAGGTTCTACACCACCCACAAGGGCACTACTCCACGAAAACCCACCGTCTTTTGAATACTGAAAATCAAAGGCCGGGCGGTAAACTTTTTTTGCATCTTTGGGGTCAAATACCAGCGTGCTGAAATAAAATGGCCTTGCAGTAATATTTTCAGTGGCCGCCAGTTTTTCCCAACTGCTGCCTTCGTCTTTTGAAATAAACAGGCCCGGTGTTCTTGCTTCTACAATTGCCAGCACTTCTTCAGGTTTCGAAGGGTTGATGGTAACCACAATTCTGCCTACCTCACCGGTTGGCAAGCCCTTTGTAACCTTGCTCCATGTTTCTCCGCCATCAATACTTTTATACAATGCACTGCCGGGGCCGCCCGATGCAAATGAATATGGTTTGCGCCTGAACTGCCAAAAACTGGCCAGCATTATTTTAGGATTGGCAGGGTTGATGGCAATGTCTGCACAACCGGTTTCGTTGTTTACAAATAAAATCTTCTTCCAGGTTTTGCCAGCGTCGGTTGTTTTGTATAAACCGCGGTGTGGACTGCTGCTCCAGAGCGGGCCGGGTACAGCTACAAAAAGGGTTTTGTTGTCATTCGGATCAAACAAAATTTTGCTGATATGCTCACTGCTATCCAGGCCAATTTTTTGCCAGTTGCTGCCACCGTCGGTTGTTTTATACATACCATCGCCAATAGAAACTGTGTTGCGCATATTACTTTCACCAGCGCCTGCATACACAACTTTGGCATTGCCCTTTTCTACTGCGAGGGCGCCAATACTTTGACAATATTTATCAAACACCGGTGCAAACGACATACCTCCGTTCTGGCTTTTCCAGATGCCTCCACCGGCTGTGCCAATGTATAGAGTTAACTGCTGATCAACAGTAATACCTTCAATTGCAGTTATGCGGCCGCTCATGGTAGATGGGCCCAATGCCCTGGCAGTAAGGCTTTGGAAATGTGAGGAGTTAATAACAGTTTGCGAAAATATACTGCTGGCATACACAACACCTACCAGCAGAAAAGCGATTTTTTTTCTCATTACAGTTGTTTTATAAAGATTGAATATTTTAAAGAAGGATGCAGGAAAAATATAAAATCTTACGCAGCTTTTATAATCCCTGCGCAAATAAAAAATAAAGTTGATAAAAACTATATGCTGATTTTTAATTGCCCTTACTTTAGCTTTCAATAATAATGCAGGGTTTGGAAATACATTTTTTGTCCGGGCAAGGAAGCAATGTGGAAAATCGTTGCATCGCCCTCTTGTACTTTGTAATCAATGGGCAACTTTTCCTGCCTGATAAAAGGTGAACGTGTGGTTCAATATTTCTTTTCTTCCAAAAAACAGCAACGCTTTTAACTTGCAATCCGAATTTATATATTCACTTAATAAATATCAAATTCCGAAACCCGTAACATGCAAATTAAAAGCGTTGCTCCAATATTATCTTTACCTGGCAGAAAATCATGTGCAGGTAAAATTCCTGCTCAAATCATTATTTATCGGTAAATAATTTATCATCTAATACAGGATTGGTAGTCACTTTTTTAGTAACCATTATCATACCTCCCTGGTCAACTTTGTAAGGCATTTTTACACCAAAATCTGTATCCTGGTAGTCGTAGCTTTTTATGGTCATTTTAATATCTTGCCCTTGTTGTTTTACAACAGTTTCCTGTTTGTAAATAAGGTTGGTTTTTAAATCAAAAAAGTAAGTAGTTTCATTTTGATTTTTGGTGGTCAGCTTAATTTTAAAATATTCATTGCCATCTTCTTCATCTTTTCCCAAAGCTTCTACGGTGCTGCCTTTTTCTTTATAATCAATAAAAGCACTTTGAATATCGAGGTCGTCTAATTTTTGTTTTAATTCATCTGCACTCAATGGCTGTAGGGTTGCCTTACCTGCCATTGGGTTTTGCGACCAGCCTTGTGCAGGTGTTACTATTTCAATAATTTTATTACCCTGAAATTCAGCATCTACCCTTGTGCCTTTATTGTTTGCAGCCTGCATGGTAAATGGTATTTCAAGGCCTTGCACTTCAATCTGGCCATCTATTTTTATTGTATTAACCTGCTTCCATTTTTCCTTTCCTCCAATGGCGGCAATATATTTATCAATCACTTCATCAGCAGTTTGCGCCTGGGTGGTAAACGCAGTAGATACGAGGGCAATCATTAAAAGCGATTGCAAAAAAAACTTTTTCATGTTGTTAGATTTAATTGTTTTTATAAATTACGAGCACAATATTACAATAATATGTACCATTTTGTTTTGGAAGATTACAGGCGGCAATAAATAATTATGAAATTAATGTTTTAGTAACAATATAACATTCGCATACCCGAAGATAGAGAAGGTATAACTTCATTTTCTTCTTTGGTAAAAGGAGATATCCAAACTGCAGGTAAAGTTGCCCAATGATTACAAAGTACAAGAGGGCGATGCAACGATGCTGCCCAAAGTTCCACTGCCCGGACAAACTTTTTTTTTCCTACCTTCAACCTCCTTAATTTAAAAAAAGCGTGAAGAAAACCGTTACAGTAGTTTTAGCTTGTGTATGTTTTTTTATATCCGTAGCTCAGCAGCCAGTTGCTGAAGATTTTAAATCTTACGACCAGGCAATCCCCGAATCACCCTTACATTTCAACATGGTACCCATACCCGGCGGTAGTTTTTTAATGGGCAGTACCGCAAAAGAAGAAGGCCGCAAACCTGATGAAGGGCCGCAGCGGAAAGTGATCATCTCCCCATTTTGGATGGCTGCATTGGAAGTAAGCCGGGATGAGTTTGATGTTTTTTACAAAGATGAAAACACCAGCCAGAATTCGAAAGTTGATGCAGTAACCAGGCCCAGCCCGCAATACATTGATATGAGTTTAGGGATGGGTAAAGAGGGGGGCTACCCGGTAAACAGTCTTTCGCAACATGCGGCATTAATGTATTGCCGGTGGCTATACCTAAAAACGGGGGTGTTTTACCGCCTGCCGACCGAGGCTGAATGGGAGTACACCTGCAGGGCAGGGAGCAATACAACCTGGTATTTTGGAAACAATGCTGCAGACCTTGAAAAGTATGCCTGGTATAGTAATAACAGCAATAATAAATTTCAAAAATCGGGGCAAAAGTTGCCCAATGCATGGGGGCTATATGATATGCTTGGCAATGTAAGCGAATGGGTGCTTGACCATTACGAGGAAAAAATGTTAGAGAAGAAAACCGATAATTTAACTGATACCATTCCTGCGGCTATCAGTAACCGCTACCCTAAAGTAACAAGGGGCGGTAGTTATGCAGATGAATTGGATATGTTACGCTGCGCCAGTCGCCAGCCGTCTGACCCGGTGTGGAACAGGCGTGATCCACAAATACCAAAAAGCAGGTGGTGGCTTACTGAAGCTGGCTTTGTAGGCTTTCGCATTTTGAGGCCAAAGCTGCAACCATCTGCAGAGGCTGCTAACGAATTTTATAAAAAATATCTTGGTAATTGATGCTTTGATGTAATTTTAAAACCAGTGTTAAATCAATCATTTTAAAAAATATACTTGTTATGAATAACGATGCTTCAAAAACAAACAATGCCTCCAGGAGAGATTTTGTAAAACAAAGTACCCTGTTGGCCGGTGGCTTAATTGCTGCACCATTTTTTTCTTCAGCTAATTACTTTTCCGGCGCTGATGATATTATTAAAGTAGCGCTGGTTGGCTGTGGTGGCCGCGGCACAGGTGCTGCCATGCAGGCACTTTTTACCAAGCAAAATGTAAAGCTGGTAGCCATGGCAGATGCTTTTAAAGATAATATTGATGCCTGCTACAAAGAATTATCGGCAGATAATATCAACGAAACTTCAGGCAATTTGCGCAGCCGGATTGATGTTCCGGAAGACCGGAAATTCACCGGTTTTGATGGGTACAAAAAAGCAATCGCATTGGCAGATGTGGTGATACTTACTACGCCTCCGGGTTTTCGGCCACTGCATTTTGAAGAAGCGGTAAAACAGGGCAAACATATATTTATGGAAAAGCCTGTTGCTACCGACCCAGCAGGCATTCAAAAAGTATTGGCAGCAGCCCAGCTTGCCAAACAAAAAAAGCTTAACGTGGTGGTTGGTTTACAAAGGCGCTACCAGAATTCGTATAATGAATTATTTAAAAGAAAAGACCTTATTGGTGACATCACTTCGGCACAGGCCTGGTGGAACAATGATGGTGTATGGGTAAGGCAGCGTAAGCCCGGCCAAACAGAAATGGAATACCAAATGCGCAACTGGTATTATTTTAACTGGCTATGTGGCGATCATATCACGGAGCAGCATATTCATAACCTTGATGTGGTTAACTGGTTTAAAGATGCCTACCCGGTAAAAGCCCAGGGTATGGGTGGCCGCCAGGTACGCAAAGGAAAAGAGCATGGCGAAATTTTTGATCATCATTTTGTAGAATTTGAATACGCTGATGGAACAATTCTTAACAGCCAGTGCCGCCACATACCCGGTACCATGAGCCGGGTAGATGAATTACTGATTGGCACTAAAGGGAAAATACATTGCGCTGCGGGTACTATTACTGATGCAAAAGGAAAAGCCATTTTTCAGTTTGATACAAAAAAAGAAAACGATCCCTACCAAACCGAGCATGATGAATTGTTTGCGGCTATTGCTAAGGGGGAGTACAAATTTTCGGATGCAGACAGGGGCGCCAAAAGCACCATGACTTCAATCCTTGGCCGTATGGCTACCTACAGCGGCCAAAAGGTAGAATGGGATAAGGCAATTAATTCCGGCTTAAACCTGCAACCCAAAGTGTACGAATGGGATGCAACACCACCGGTATTGCCAAATGCAGAAGGATATTATACAATAGCTGTTCCTGGCAAAACAAGTTATTAATTCATTTGCAGCAAATTTTGTTGTGCTGATTTTTAGGCAGTAGGTTTTGAGTGAAATGCAAAAAACATAAAACTTTTATGAAAGCATCATTGCTAATGATATTGATTTGTATTACTGGCTTAACCACCTTAGCGCAGCAGGGCAAATCAACAGAAGACAAACAGCAGCAAAAGCCACAGGTAGTTGAAGCTGCCTGTGGCCAATGCAAACTTGGCCTGCCCGGCAAAACCTGCGACCTTGCAGTAAGAATAAATGGGAAGGCCTATTTTGTGGATGGAACCAATATAGATTCGCATGGTGATGCACATGCACAGGATGGATTTTGCCAGTCGATCAGGAAGGCGGAGGTAAAAGGAGAAATTGTTGATGGACGGTTTAAAGCAGATTATTTTAAGATACTTCCAGCTAAGGCTGTAATGAAAGATCAACCGTAACACCTACAGTAAATGAGTTAAAGATTTTCATTTCTGTGATTCAACAATAAAAGTTATTGGTTGCCTGCGGTATGCGTTTACATTGCGGCCAAATTGAATTGCAGGTAGCCATTTCGGCCCTCTTTTTATAATCCTTATTGCTTCTTCTTCCATCCCGTAACCAAAATTTGTTTCAGGCTCCACATGTGTTATGCTTCCATCTTTTGTTACAATAAATCTTATAATTACCTGGAAAATTCCATCCGGTGAACCATTATTTACGGGAGTATTAGCATTAAGGTTTTTTTGAAGATATACTATCCATGCTTTTTGTGCGCCCGGAAATGAAGCTTCTGTTTCTTCTTTGCTAAAAACAGAATCTACCACCACGCTGCCTGGGTTATATGTTTTTAATATACCCGAATGGCCTTTAAAGAAAGCCTCACTTCGTATCACGCCGCTATCATTGTAAGTAATAGTTTTATAGGTATCGGCCAGGCTATCTTTTAATGAAAAATAACTAACCCTGTTATTAATATGATAATAATACGTGGCTGTTTTAAATACTTTGTCATGCTGATAAAAAGATGAATCCGTAAGAAGGCCGGTTTTATCCCATTTCTGCCAAAGGCCATGCTTCTCATTATTTAAATAATCTCCGGCCTCTTGTATTATGCCACCATTATAAAACTGAATAAACTCACCTTGTAAAATTGCAATAGACGAATCAGTATAATGTGCAGTAATCAAAATATTATCTCTGATTTTATCAAAATAATCTAACCTGAAAAGATCATTTTCACTAAAGCCTTTACCAATTACCAACGCTTTGGAAGCATTTGTTGATGCAAGTTGCTCATCAAAATAATACACATATTTATAAGGTTGACCACTACACAATTTGGATAAAAAAATTATAATAAAAATAAGGAAAAGTCTTTTTGTGTATGATTGTAATAACATGATAGGGTATGATTGATTAAGGTGAACTTAATTCATTTTCTTCTTCGGCGAAAAAATATTTTTTCTTTTTTTACTAATAACCTACTGCTCATGCCATCTAATCAGTTGCATCAGTTTTAGTAAATCTAAAAATAAATCATTTTCTTTTTACCATAGAAGAGCACTGATATTTTCATTTAAGTTTTGATCAACGAAGTGGTTTATTCTGCAATTTAAATACTTGATAAAATTGTGCTGTTTGATACTGATTAGTAAATGTATCAGATTTTTCTCTCCTTGTAAATCGAAAATGCCATTTTGGATTTACAAGGAGAGTGTTTATCTTTATTACATGATTCAACGGCATCTTCAAAAGGAAATTTCAATATTAATGAAGCAGTTTCCTGCTGTAGCAATACTTGGTGCAAGACAGGTAGGCAAAACTACTTTGGCAAAACATATTGCTGCAGCACAAAAGCGGCCTACATTGTATCTTGATCTTGAAAATCCGCTGGATGTACGCCGCCTTGCAGACCCCTATACTTTTCTTACAGACAATAGTGACAAGTGCATCATCATTGATGAAGTACAAACTATCCCATCTATGTTTGCTGTATTGCGTTCTGTAATTGACGAAAACAGGCGCAATGGAAAATTTATTTTATTGGGTAGCGCCTCTCCTCAATTGGTAAAAGGAGTTTCAGAATCACTGGCCGGCAGAATTGCATACCGGGAGCTATCACCTATTATTTATACAGAATTGCCAGAAAAAATAAGCCGGGATAAACATTGGTTGCGGGGTGGTTTTCCAACACCACTGCTGGCAAGGAATGAAAAGGCTGCTGCTGAATGGATCAGTAGCTTTATCCGCAGCTATGTAGAAAGGGATTTAAGTGCTTTATTCGGCGTTGACCTTACCAGCAATATCATCAGCAGGTTACTGAGTATGCTTGCACATATAAATGGCAGTGTATGGAATGCAGAAATGATTAGTCGCTCACTCGGCATTACTGCACCTACAGTTAACCGGTATGTAGATTTCCTGGAAGGTGCCTTCCTGGTACATCGGCTGCCTGCCTTTTATGTAAATACAAAAAAACGATTGGTAAAAGCACCTAAAGTTTATATAAGGGATAGCGGGCTGTTGCATGTGTTAAGCAACACTTACAATATGGCGCTGTTAAAGGGGCACCCCGTTGTTGGCTCTTCATGGGAAGGCTATATAGTTGAGCAGATTAAGCAACTAAAGCCTGCCGGCCTGGATATGTATTATTACCGCACCCAGGCCGGGGCAGAGTATGATATTGTTTTAGCAAAAGGCATACACCCCATAGCTTGCATAGAAGTGAAACTGAATAATGCACCAGCTATAAGCAAAGGAAATATGGAGAGCATTGCAACTTTACAAACTAAAAAGAACTTTGTGGTGGTACCTGATGTGGATGAATTTAAAACAAAAGACGGTATTATAATCTGTAATGCAAAGTCTTTACTGACAAAGCATTTGCCGAAATTTTAATTTTGCTCATCCTTGTAAATCGAAAATGCCATTTTCGATTTACAAGGATGATGTATTTGAAATGTTTTAAGAAAATGGCCTGCAAATTGCTTGGAAATGCCATCGGATTAATAGTTATATCTAATGAATGTATTACCGGTACATTGAAAACTTGCTTCCTAAAAAGCATAAAATGTAGAGCAGTTGTATACATAGATTTATTTTGTTGCAACATGAAAGGACACATTTTTTCTTGATATTTTGTGGGAAATGTTTCACAATGGTATAACGTACAAGTGAGTGACACAACGATGATGCTCATTGCTTCACAGCCCGGAAAAAAATATGGTTGTATAGAAGAGATGATTAATGATAAAGTCCTATTTACAGCGATGCTGAAAATAGAATTAGTTGTTTGCACCAAAAATGTATGATGAAAATATACATTACCTCAAAAAAATAACCTCCCAAAAATATTATAACCTCAATTTTTTCGTTGTGATGGTATAAAAATCCATTACTGTGAAAATACCTGCGTTCTTTCTTTTCTTTTTAGGAGCTACCCATATTGTATTAGCGCAGCCTGCAGCCACCCAGCCATTGTATAGTGATTCTTTGGGTGCTTTGAAGCAGCAAAAGGAAAATATTATTACGGCAGAAACAATCCTCAAAATAGAAAACCTCGGTACAAAAATTAATTCTGAACTGCCCGAACTTCGGCCAACTATTTCCGCAGATGGTAACCTGCTGTTTTTTATTTGCCAAAGCCACCCGGCAAATACTAAGTACAACGAAGTGCCTAATTCACAGGACATCTGGTTTTCAGAAAGGGACAGTTCCGGTAAATGGGGTGAAGCCATACATCTTGGCTATCCGCTGAACACCTACTATTACAATGCGGTGTTTTGGATATCACCTGATAACAATAGAATTTTAATTCGCAATGCATTTATAAATGGTGATTACGCCGGTAATGGTGTAAGCATGTGCCACCTTAAAAAAGATGGTTACTGGAGTAAGCCTGAAATGTTGCGTATTAATAATTATGGTAAGTACGACAGGGGCCGGCAGAACGGTGCGGTTATGGGCAACGATGGGCAAACACTTTTATTTTACATGACGGATGAGAATGGCGGGATCAACAATGATTTGTATGTAAGTTTTTTGCTTGACGGTGATATTTGGAGTGAGCCAAAAAGCCTCGGCAAAAAAATAAATTTAAAGAAGTTTAATGAAACCACTCCTTACCTGGCACCGGATGGAGTTACTTTGTATTTCAGCAGCAACCGCCCTGGTGGCCTGGGTTACAATGATATTTGGATGACACGCCGACTGGATGAAACCTGGCAAAAATGGAGTGAACCCGTTAACCTGGGCAGCCCTATAAATACAGAAGATATGGATTCTTTTTTTACGCTTGATGCCGGTGGCGAATATGCTTATATGAGCACGGGCTTAAACTCTTATGGTGAAAGTGATATTGTGCGTATAAAGTTATTGGAAAGAGAAAAACCTGACCCGGTTATACTTGTTAGCGGCAATGTTTATAATAAAAAAACCAATCGCCCTTTAAGTGCATCCTTAATTTACGAAACCTTGCCGGATGGTACCGTTGCAGGTAATGGAATTTCTAACCCATCAGATGGGTCATTCAAAATTGTATTGCCTTATGATAAGAACTACCTGGTAAGGGCAAACGCTGATCACTTTTTTGCCATCTCCGAAAATCTTAACCTCGATTCTTTGATAAAGGCCGGTTACAAAGAGATACACAAAGACTTATACCTGGTGCCAATAGAAATAGGCCAGGTAGTAAGGTTAAATAATGTTTACTTTGATTTTGATAAATGGGACCTGAGGCCCGAATCATTTGTAGAGCTTGACAGGGTAGTAAAAATGCTGAATGAAAACTCTGCGATAGAAATAGAAATGAGCGCCCATACAGATAGCCGTGGCTCCGATGAATACAACGTAGTATTAAGTGGCCACAGGGCAAAATCTGTAATGGATTATATCATTTTAAAAGGCATTGCTGCCAGCAGAATTATATCGAAAGGATATGGCGAAACCAAACCTGTAGTACCCAACGATACCGACGAAAACAGGCAACTAAACAGAAGGGTAGAGTTTACAATATTGAAAAATTAAAGTATCAGCAGGCTTTTAAATTGGAGCCATACAAACATATCTTTTTAAAATTTTAATTGTTCAAATTAATTTTTTGTCCGGGCAGCAGAACTTTTATAAACATCGTTGCATCGCCCTCTTGTACTAAATACCCATGTGGATCTTTAATGACGTTATGTGCTAGAAAATATCAGTTATACTACTATTTACTTTTTGCAAATAAGGAGATAAAAACCTGTTGTAAACTGATTGCCTATAAATTATTAAACTTCGCTTTATTTTATGCTAACAACAGCCTGCAGGTATGATTTTAAAACAGTAAATGGCACCAGTAAATTTACTTCGCCATCTGCAAAAGATTTAATAGCGTAGGGTGCATATATAAAACCTAGCCCGTTTTCTGTTAGATAAAAATTTTCATTTGGCATTATTTTATTTACCAGGAAGCCATTTTGATCCAGCGGTTTAGTATTTTTTACCCCATACTGCACCCTCGCCACCTGGTCAAGTATTTTCGGCAATATTTGAATGCCGGCTGCATTTACTACATCAGCCAGTTTTAATTTTTTACCACTTAGCTTACTAAAGCTGGAAAGAGTAGTTGCAAAACTTCCATGGGCACCACCACTGTACCCGTAACTGTAGTGGGCAAGGGTGATATTTTTTTCGTTTTCATACATTACCAGTACCCGGTCTTCGTGCTGTGCAGATAAGGACATTCCCATTTCTGATGCTTCTTTTGGTGAGAGTTTACTGTACTCTTTTTTCCAACCATTCATTTGCTTATTTTTTTCATCGCTTAGCCATTTTCCAATTTCCGTTACCGGCGTTTTTATACCAACCTGTTGCTTTATTTCACTTTTATAAGCCTGGCTTATATTGTTATTATCTATTGGCCAAATGGCAGACGATGCATACTCAAACTGTGATTCATTTTTTAATTGTGGGGGTAATTTTGCCGAGCCTACCGCATAGAAATAGCCAAAAGGTGTGAACGTTTTTTCATTGCTTACTTTCAACTGAAAAGCTGCTTTTTTCGGAGTGCCATTGTCTTTTGATAATTCGCTCAGGCCAGTGTAACTATCGCCGGAAAATAAACCTGTAAGCACAATAGCCAACGGCCCGCTGCTGGCGCTTATTTGCAGGCTGTCAGTTTTTTTATCAGGCTCGTTGTAATACAATTGCATGGGCCACTGGTTTTGTGAAAACCATAAATACCCGCTGTAATTTTTTGCAGATTTGTGCAGATGAAGTACTGCATTATAATTACCTACCTTACCCATAAATACTTTGTACCACCCATCGGTTGATTGTGCAGGTGCGATAAAAAAAGTAAATAATAGCAGGTGTACAGCAATGGCATTATTAACGAGCCGGTTAATTTTCATATAAATAAATTTAGAAAAAAAATTACCTGGTAACAGGGCCCGGTTTTGCAAAATACAAATCCAGTCATCAATCTGCAATAGCTGCATAAGTTAATGCACGGAACTTTTCAACTACATCTCCATGACTTCCACCCTGTAACTGGCGGTAAAATAATATTACCATTTTTTCCTTTGGATCTACCCAGTAAGAAGTTGCAAAAGCACCACCCCAACTGTAAGTGCCTTCCTGTGCCGGAGCAGCAGCGCTGCCTTTTTCAGTAACTACCTGGAAACCCAGGCCAAATTTATTTGCACCAAAAGCGACGTCCCCAATCTGGTTCATTGTCATCATACGTACAGAATTTGACCCCAATAACCGCTGACCGTTATACTTGCCGCCATTGAGCAACATTTGTAAAAAAATACCATAATCATAAATGGTAGAAGAAAGGCCGGCACCACCGGAATAGTAAGTACTTTTTAAAAGTGGATAATCGGCCATTGCAGCACCGTTGAGCATTTTAGTATCAGCTTTTTGCAAATGGCCCAATGAA
>JANMVB010000547.1:0-3154 GCA_031392305.1 Ferruginibacter sp. | reverse complement strand
AACGGTACAATTCTCTTATTTAATTTCTCCTGCTCCACATTAATATCTATTTCAATGTTGTGACCAAATCTTGTCTGTAGTAAAAAAGCATAAGCCTTCAATACATCCAGTTCGTCTTTTAGCGGAATACTTTTTTCATCTTTCACTTCCAGTATGTGGCGATACACTTTTGATAACTGCTGAACAAAATCGACCGCCTGTTTTGGATCTTCGGGTATGATGGAGCTGAGTGTATTTAAATTGTTGAATAAAAAATGAGGGTTTACCTGCGTACGCAATGCATTGAGTTGGGCAGCTAGATTTTCCCGTTTTAACTGTTCTGTTTCTTCTACTGAATGGCGTAATTGATGCATGAAATAAATGCTTTCATAAATAGCAATGATGGTAATGGTGCAGAAAATGGCTGCAGAGTTAGAATGTATAAGCTTATCTGCCAGCGTAAAACCCATTGCCTCATCATCAAATGTTTTTTGAAATACCTGGCCCATCACCACATTCGCAGCAACAGTAAATACCAGCATCCACACTGATTGAAAAAAGATGCGCTTTCTCACATCATCAAACAGCGGAAATTTTTTCCGGCTGTATATCATAATGTAGCGGTTGCCTATCCAAATAACAGAAGTAATAAATAGTGTGGTGTAATATTTTTCAAGCGTGAGGAAAGGTGGCCTGTTGAAGCGACAGTTGAAAAACACAATAGGAATGATGAATGCTAATAACGGGATACCGATTACCATCAGCAAACCATCATTAAAACCTATCCTGCAATTATGTTTCTGCATAGCGTAAAGTTAAACGATCAAAAGGTGACCTGGTAATTAATATTCGGAAAAAATCCGATCTGGTTGATCTCCCCTGTCTGCCCTGTTTTAGGATTAAAGGTCCTGATATAAATATTTTCCCTGCTGGTAATATTCTGCAGATCAATGTAAAACTTCTGGGTGGTTTGTTTACCATTTCGGTTATAAGAAAATTTAAGGTCCCAACGCCAGTAAGTATTGTTGCGTAAGCTATAGGCCTCGGTTTCTTTAAAAATTACATAACCCTCCCTTGCTGAAGCGTCCACATCAAAGGGTGTGTATAATTGCCCCCCTGCTATACCCATTTTTGTATCAATTGAAAAAGACGACCGTTCATTTATCTTAAATTCCTTTCCCACCAAAATATTATTTACAAAGTGTGTATTGAAAGCAGTATTGCGCCAAATATTATCGCTGCCCTTATACTTCGATTGAAAAACAGATGCAGTAATGAGATAATAAAACCCCTTGCTTAAAAAACGCTCAAGTGTAAATTCTATTCCGTAATTATATCCTTTACCATTATTCACCAGGTTGGTTTTATCAGGAAAATAAAAATCTGCACCGGTATTTAACATGCTGAAAGAAGAAGCTGTTTTTTCAACAGCAGCATTATAAATATATTGTGCATATACTTCTGTTTTAAAACGCAGTTGCCGTGAAAAATTAATATCGTATCCCAGCACCGTGTGCACACTTTTTACAAAGTCTAAATTTTTATTGGTCAGCTCAATTTGCCCACCTGTATTTTTTGTTTGATAAAAATATACTTCCAGTGGCTGCAACTGGCTGTGTAAACCAGCGCCAAAAGAAATGGACTGGTTATTTTTCAACTGATATTTAATATTCCATCTTGGTTCAATGCTCCAGCTATTGTTAAGCGTAAACAATTGATAATACAAACCAATATTGGTACTGAGTTCATCATTAAAGCGATGGCCCAAATTGCTGAATGATTTCAGCAATACAGCTTTCTCTTTGGTATCAGTAAAAGTAGTGATAGCAGAATCGCCGTCTGGAATATAATCCTGCTTTAAATTAAGCTGGCTTAGGTCTGCTGTAATGCCTGCAGTAAATTGATTCTTCGCATTTATCTTTTTATTGAACGTGTATCCTGCCGAATACTTCAACTGCACATTATTTTTATCGTATGCAGTTTTGCTGGGCTTGTCATCGTCCACGATCACTTCTTTGTAGCTGGATTTAAAACCAGATACGGCCAAAATTAATTTGCCCGAAGTATTACTGTTAAAAAAATAAGTATTGGTTAACCCGGTAACACCTGTAAGCGAAGTAAAATCCCTGTCCCGTAAAGTACCGTCGTTACTGGCATACAGGTTATCTTCTGTATCGTAAGGAAACTTAACGTGGCTTTCCCCACCCAAGCCAAACCAATCAAATGTGCCCCACTTTTTGGTGGGCAGGTGCAGCCGGAAATGCAGGTCCTGGTAATTGGGTGTTACAGCCCCGGTGCCAACAGACAATCCCAGGGATTGTATCACTGCTATCATGGAGTACCGGTAGTCAATTAAAAAAGAAGATTTATTTTTTTTATTCAGCGGGCCTTCAGCAGCAAATTCAAAACCATTAAAACCAAACTGGCTGAGAAATTCTGTTTTTTCACTATTGCCATTTCTCATTCGCAGATCAAACACACCAGCCAGTGCATTTCCATATTGAGCAGGAAAAGCACTGGTTAAAAAATCAGAATTTTTTAGTGTGTTGGTATTCAAAATGCTTACCGGTCCGCCGGTGGCACCCAGGGTGCTGAAATGATTTGGATTGGGAATATCTATACCATCCATGCGCCACAACACTCCAGCCGGGGAATTGCCCCTTATCACAATATCATTTCTTGCATCATTGGTACCGCTTACACCGGCAAAATTTTGCACCATCCTGCTCGGGTCATTACGGGTACCGGAGTAACGCACCGCTTCGTCCACACTAAACTGCCTGGCACTTACTACCGCCATTTCATTCAGCGCCCTGTTTTTGGGTTTGCCTGCATTCACCACAACAGCATCCAGTTTTTTTATTTTTTCTTTCATCTTTATTTCCAGCATCACTTCTTTGGAAGATGTCACTTCAATGTTTGCGGCAACTGCATCTTCATAACCCACCATGGTGGCCTTAAAAGTTTGCCTGCCCACAGGAATATTTTTTAGTTTGAAATTCCCCGTACTGTCTGTACTCACTGCCAGTAAACTGTTTGCAACATCCAATATGATAGTTACGCCACTGAGGATATTACCAGATTGTTCATCCGTTATTATTCCTTTTACTGTTTGTGTAAGCATAGTTTTTTGAGCATGCATTATCCCGACATAAAAAAACAGGATAGCTGACAG
>JANMVB010000515.1:0-3743 GCA_031392305.1 Ferruginibacter sp. | reverse complement strand
GCCCTGCCTGTTCCAAAGCTGCTGAGGGTAACTGGCTTTTCGGGTGTGCCTAAATCATGCGCATCAAATTGCAGGTTGCCGGTAAATATATTGTTGCCCTCAAATAAGATGGAATCACCCGGATTGAATTCTATTGCATTTACTTTTTTAATGGTACGCCATGCTGTGGCAAAGGTTTTCCCATCCTGTCCGTCGTTGCCGGTGCTGCTGATGTAGTAAGTAAATGCAGGGCTGTCTTTACGGGAAGCGATCCTTTTTTCGTACATCGTTGTATTATAAACACGGGCTATTTTATTTACCACCAGTGGCCCAAAATAATATAGCGAACACAATATCACTATTGCCAACACTACAAATCTGATAATACGAAATGACTTTTTTTTCATTGTTGCTATTTCAGTTTTTTATTGTTTCTTCATTGTCAGTTGGGTGCAGGTATTTCACAATCTTTTCACCGCTGCCGGTAACCACTGCATACGCTGGAACATTTTTGGTAACAATCGTTTTGCAACCAACTATACATCCTTTGCCAAGCGTAACGCCTGGCATTATTACCGCACCAAAACCTACCCAGCAATTATCTTCTAAAATCACCGGTTTACTTTCGTTACAAAAAGGATAATGCCTTAGCGGATCATTGCCGGTTTTCATTAATAAAGCTTGCCGATCTTCAATTGAATACATCACGGGCAACCAGGTATCTGTAATTACTGAACCCCAGGAAACCATGCAATGGTCGCCGATAGAAATATGATCATTGCAAATAATAGTGGTACCATTTAAAATACAGTATTTACCCACTTGTATCCTTGCATTTTCAGCAGCAATAAAAGATGCCCGGTCGTAGCAACCGCTTGCCTCACCAATAAATAGTGCGCCGGGTTGCAACGAATTAAAAGCCGCAAAACCATACGATGTATCAATGTACACATTTGGCCCCGTTATCACATTTGCAGGTATGCCACGGTGGTACCAATCGCCTTCGATGTAGGTACGCATGTCTGCACTTTTTGTGCCTGCCTGTGTAAAGTTTTTTCTCATTGTTAATTGATAGGTTTAGCCGGGTTGCCTGCAACAGTAATACCGGCTGCAACATTTTCAATCACCACAGCGCCAGGACTAATAATTGCACCTGCGCCAATATGTACACCTTTTAAAATGGTAGCATTAAAACCGATCCATACATCATCTTCAATGATCACTGGCTTTGCTGAAACCGGTGGCCTGTTTTTTGAATTACCAACAGGAGAGAGGGCAATGGTGTCCGCCATCCTCAGTGCAGGGTCAAGCGGGTGAAAGTCAGCATCGGCAATGGTTACGCCGCCTGCAATCATTACTCTTTTACCAATAGAAATTTGCCCGTAACAAACCAAAGCAGCATTGCCGATATAACTGTAATCACCAATCTCTATCAGCCCATTTTCTTCAGTTGAAATTGCCGTGCGCCAGAGTGTAACGTGATGGCCTGCACGCAAACCTGCGGGCAGTGTTGAAAAAAAATGTTTAAAGCAAAACGACGAATCAATCACCGTTTCTTCACCCACTTCTATATTCAGCGGAATGCTGCCGGCGAACCAATCATCCGGTACTTTGGCACCGGGCATTAGCGGATAAAATATTTGACTGGATGGAGGCATGTGGTTTTTTATGGTGATGAATATTTTTTTAAAAAAGTTTTTGTCCGGGCTAAAACGCAATGGGCATCATCGTTGCGTCGCACTCTTGTACTGAAAATCTATTGGCAGCTTTACCTGCGCTATGTGGTAATTACATTTTTGATTACACGAATTATGAAACACGAATTACACGAATTTTAAAACACAATTACACGAATTAATACAACGATTATTCATTCAATTTCAGTTTTACTTTTTGTTATATTTTTCTGTTACTCTTTCCATGTTAGTTAATTAAAGATTCACATTGGTATGACGTACAAGGGAGTGACACAAC
This sequence comes from Ferruginibacter sp., assembly GCA_031392305.1. Lineage (GTDB taxonomy): Bacteria > Bacteroidota > Bacteroidia > Chitinophagales > Chitinophagaceae > Ferruginibacter. The sequence goes on along the minus strand of JANMVB010000515.1, from coordinate 1,790 downwards.
AATGATCACCAGGGCTGCTTCTTTGCGGGGACAATAATGAGTAATGAATGATGAGTAATGAGTAGCAAAATACTCATCAATCATGTATCACTCCTCGCTCATCCACCAACCTTACTCAACAACTTATCCAACACTTTATCACTATCAAAATATTCTTCTGCAATTTCCCTTGCGTGCAAGGCATGAATTTTATAATTGGCTGCTACTTCTTCAACTGCATTTTTAGCTGACTCCAAATTGTTGAAAGCGAAGAGGCCCTGGCCAACAGGTATAAATTTCGACCAGCCCGTATCCTGTGTTATCACTGGCTTTCCGGCTGCAAGGTAGCAGGCGGAGCGGCACGAAAACCAGCCTGTATTTGCTTTAACATACGTCTCTTTGGCAACAGAAAATTCACCCAATGAATCAACAATAAACTGCTGGTAACTTTGCCAGTTTGCTGCATGGATTGTTGCATCTAAAATTTTCCAGCCGGAGTTTTCAATGTCTTCTTTGTTAAACGATTTTGTTGTGCCACCTGTTTGATTTACGATGGCTGAGAATTTTACATTGCTAACCAATTGGGGTAAGCTTAATACCTTTTTAAATTCAATATCTTTTTGCCCCCAGGGTTCGCCGTTATATTGTAATTGTTTTCCTGCTGTCCAGTTCATTAAAGTAGTGAACGGTGCAGATAAGGAACTTGCAAGCATACCCGGTTTCCAATAATTGAGGCAAACAGGCTGGCGGGTGGTATGCCATGTTAAACCAGCTACGGGAATGCGGCAATCCGTTGCACCTATATTTTCGCCAAACGTAAACAGGTAATTGTGTGCATCCATCATCGCCTTCATACCACCGGGTTCGCCGGGTGTAAACATCTGCGTTGAGTCATATTGTATCTGCGTAAACATAGGATCAGAATCTATCAATATCCTTACAGGTATCTTCAAATATTCATCCCTCAAAAAAGTAGAGCAGGAAATATTTACAAACACATCTGCGGTGGTGCAGATATTTTTAATTTCTGCAACAGATAAACCAAAGCATTTTCCGGAGGCTTCATCCCGGTAGGCCCATTTGTGTTTCATGCCAAAATAATCCATTACATTTTTTAAATGCGCTACCGCCGCGGAGCAATCATCCCAACTGCTGCCGGCCTTTTGATAAACCGGGTACAGGCGTGTGTCTTCAATATAGTAAACATCGTGACCAAGCAGTGAAAAGCCGACAGGATATTGCACATAGTCCCACGTAACACCGCCTGCAGGCAGTATGCCAATAAAACCACCCACTATGATTTTTAATTTCTGCATACTGTTTTAATCGTTGGCGCTTACATACCACTTTTCAGGGGCCACCTGTTTCTTTGATAAAGAATTATCGAGTAAATGCACCAGCATCGGAAACTGGTAATTGTCTTTTTTAAAACCCATTGGTTCAATTATTTTTTCAATCACAGGTGTAGCCAGTATAGCAATTTTACTGATGGCATTGCCCTCTTCCTGCTGCTGAAAATCATAAGCCTGGATGCAGGCAGATTGAATGGTTATTTTAAGTGACTGATCATTGTCTGCTGCGAGCATATCACAAATGAGCCATTGCTTATCTTTCAATTTTGCAATGGACACAACCAAACCAATCAGCTCATCGTTTTTAAAAATGCCCAACAAAATATAATTACCATGGCTTGTTTTCCATGGCAATGAATGATTGTTTCTTACCACGGCGCAGTCGTAAAATTTGCTGCTGCTTTCCCATAATTTATTTATCCTTTCATCAGATGCATTTAATAATTCGCTTGTGTATCC
>JANMVB010000508.1:0-18079 GCA_031392305.1 Ferruginibacter sp. | reverse complement strand
TGATACACCTGTTGACCAGCCTTTATCCTGCGGAACATTTGCCTGTAAGGTTGCATCTTTAAAATGCAATTTCCCCTCGTTGATGTATAATTTATTTTCGCCCTGGTTAGATGCAAAGAAAAGATCAGTTAATCCATCGTTATTAAAATCGCCGGCTCCAATACCTGCACCATTGTAGAAATACATGTATTTAAACATGTTGAAATTTTCGGTTGGAGTTAACTTGTTATTAAAATGTAACCCGGTTTTATCATGGTTTAACACTTCAAAAAGATATGGACCGGATGGAGAGCTTTTACTGGTGCATGAGGAGGTGAAAATGCAGTAAAGCAGGTAAAGCGATGGAAAAATATATCTGGCAATTTTAATCATGTAAACAGTTCCTCTTATTTTACAGCACTAAGTTTTTTCTTTTTAAATTCATATAAAACAGGGAACTCATTTTGCTGCAGAAATAATAAATTGATTGAATTTTTACTTTTTATTTGTACAACATCCCTCACCTGGCCCGATAAAAAAATACCGGATTTTTCTTTGCTGATAGGTGTAAAACTTCCCTTGCCATTATTGATGGCCACATCACCGGTACTTGCATCAAGCCTCCCCAACTGGGGCTGAAAATTAAACTCATTACCTCCCATTACCAAATCCGGTAACCCATCATAATTCACATCAATTACCTGGATAGATTTTATGGAAGAAAACTGCAGGCTGGCAGGGAATTTTTTACAGATAAAATTAGCGTTGCCATTATTATATGCAATGCATGACGAGCTGTAGTTTACTTGTTTTATGATAGCTTTTGCTATTTGTTCTTTTTCAAATAAGTCTTGTACAGATTTTGTTGCATAAACAGTATTACGAAGGTTCTGCTTTTTTAATACGGGCAACTGGCTTTCCAGCTCTCCCTTCATGAATACAGGTTTATCTTTACCATCAATGGTTCTCGAAATAATTTTGTCTATCTGCCCGTTATTGTCAAAGTCGTTCAAAAATAATTTTACGGGGTTAGTGATATCCGGATGCAGGTAAAAATTTTCACCAATGTTTCCCAATATCAAATCCTGTTTTCCATCTCCATTTAAATCCGCCACAGTCACTGTTTGCCACCATCCCATTTTATCGGCGAGGTTAGTTTTTATTTCTACAAAGCCATTGCTTTTATATTTGAATATCCTGGGGGCCATCCATTCACCGGTTATGATTAATTCATTATCTCTATCATCATCAACATTTGCCCAGGCAGCTCCTGTAACCATGCCAGCATCTGTAATTCCCTTACATTCAGCGGCGGGCATATCTTTAAAATTTCCCCTTCCATCATTTATATAAATATGGCTGAGGGGGGTAAGGCCATACTCCCCGGTTACGCATCTTGCGCCTACAAATAAATCCAGGTCGCCATCTCCATCAAAATCGTTTGGCAGCGCAACGCTTATATTATCCTTGTTTGCCGGAAAGGCAGTGGAGGAAATATTAAAACCACCTTTTCCATTATTGATAAATAGGCGATGCTGCAATTCCCTGCTAAAAGGCAGCGCATTATTTCCCCCGGAACAAAGGAGCAAATCACTGTCCCCATCTTTATCGCAATCAAAAAATAACACTGCGCCATCTACAAAACCAGTCAGTTTGTCAAATTCAACTTCATTTTTTTGTATAAAATTACCGGTGGCATTTTGAATATATAGTTGGCCCGGGTTATTGATTGTACCGCCGATAAAAATATCATCCAGGCCATCGCCGTTAATATCAGCAACTGCAGCTTTGGGCCCTTCATGCGAAAGCATTTGAGGAATAGCTTTTTCACGATAGAAATCTACATAGTCGTCATCTACATTTTTTTCAAAATTTGTTTTTACCACATTGAATAAAGGCATTGGTTTATCTCCTGGTGCATTTATAAATTTTCCCCCGGTTAACGGTTGGTTGAACTGCAGGTACTTGTTTATTTCCGGCTTTAATATTTTTGTAATTGTGAGGTCCGGCCAAATAATAAAGATGGAATCTACCTGCATGGATTTGCCAATGCCAATGGATTGCCTGTAATCAACAGAAGATTGAAAACCCCTGCTCGGCATTACTTCCCTGCTCAATACCTGCGTGCCATTATAAACAAATATTTTGCTACCGATGGCAAATGTATTTTTATCTTTTCCTTTTAGTGAAATTCCGATGAAGTTGTTGGTATTGTACTCACGGGTGTTATTCTTAAAAATAAATGCAGGTTCATTTACATTGTTTACCACAATATCCAGGTCGCCATCATTGTCAAGATCTGCGTAAGCAGCTCCATTAGAAAAAGAATTTTTATCAAACCCCCATGCAACGCCCTTGTCTTCAAATTTAAGGTTTCCTATATTTCTAAACATTTTGTTAGGTACAGCAATAGAAGGTATTTTATTTACAAGGCCGGCAAGGTCTTTTTCACCCGTTGCCATCATTTTTTCTTTTATTTCGTTGGCATCAAAACTTAAAAAATCCTGGTTGGTCAGGTCACGGTAAATACCATTACATACATATAAATCATTGAGGCCATCATTATCCGCATCAAATATAAGTGCCCCCCAACTCCATTCAGATGCATTAACGCCGCTGTAATTGGCAATGTCTTTAAAGCCACCGATTCCATCATTTAACTGTAAAGTATTTTGTAGAAACTGGTGAAAAAAACCATTTCGCTCTTTAAGCCGGTACTGATCAATATCATCAAAACTTAACGTAGTTTTTAGCCGGTAATCATCCGCTGGTAACATATCCGTTGTAAAAATTTCAGGGTATCCATCATTGTTTATATCGCCGAAATCTGCGCCCATTGAGGCATAGCTGTTATGCTGTATTCTTTCTTCCAGTTCATCTCTGAACGTGCCGTTTTTTTGATTGATGTACAAGTAATCTCTTTCAAAAAAATCATTTGATACATAAATATCCGGATAGTTATCATTATTAACATCACCCACCGTAATGCCTAACCCAAAGCTCATCAATGTACCGTGTATGCCAGCCTGTTGGGTAACTTCTGCAAAAAAACCATTGTCATTCCTATACAAGTGATCGCCGCCACCTTTCAAATAACCAGGTACATTCCAGTTGCTGGCGAGCAAGTCACGCTGCTTTGGATAGCCCAGGCTATTTACCGGTACCGGGCTGTTATCAATTTTAAACATATCCAGGTCACCATCCAGGTCGTAATCAAAAAAACTTACCTGTGTAGTGTAGCCCGAATCATTTAGTCCATATTTTTCTGCACTTTCAGTAAAAGTTAAATCCTTATTGTTTACAAAAAGCTGGTTGCTCCTTAATCCAGGGTCGTGCATACTACCTGCATTGCATACAAATATATCCAACCAGCCATCTGCATTAACATCCACCATCACTATCCCTGTACTAAATTGCAGCTTATTAACGAATCCGGCTTTCATTGAAATATCTTCAAACTTAAAATTGCCTTTATTTAAAAAAAGTTTGTTACTGCCCTGGTTGGCTGTAAAAAATACATCAGCCAATCCATCATTGTTGATGTCGCCGGTGGCCACCCCACCACCATTATAAAAATTGCGGTAATTTAAAATATTGATGGTGTCATTGTCCTGCACCTTGTTTACAAATTCAATTCCTGCATGTTCCATTAATTCAAACAACGGCTTTACCTTTTCCGTTTGTTTGCAGGAAAAAACAAAAACCATCAAAACTATTGATATAAAGAAATGTTTTTTTTTCATTTAAATAAATTTACCAAAGCATTTAGCCTGATTACAACAACCGAATGCTTTTGTAGTTTACAAATACAATTTTTTGAACAAGCATTTTATCAATGCTCATCATCGTTGTGTCACTCCCTTGTACAACATACCTATGTGGAACTTTAACAACCTCATCATTAAAATCATTTACTGCTTTAACTAAAAAACTGACGAAATTTAGTTTTACAGATTTTGTTATAATACCAAAGATGCCATTTTTACCACTGTTGAACGGAGCGTCGCCAATGTCGCTGCTATGAAATACCTCAGCTTGTTACCAAATAAATCATTTAGACAACTCTTAAAACCATTGTTGTAAATACCGTTATTATTTAATCGCTATTTTTTATTCAACCGGTAAAGCAAGGGGTAATCACCATTTTGCAAGAACAATAAATAAGTGCCTTTTAAATTTTTTATCGAAGCAATATCTCTTACCTCGCCCCTCATATTGAACCCTGTGTTTTTATTTTGTTGCCACACAAAACTGCCTTTGCCATTGTTTAATAATACATCTCCAAAGCTGGCATCCAGTTTTTCAAATTGTGGCAAAAAACCAAACTGGTTTCCACCAGTTACAAGGTCTGTAAAACCATCGGCATTTACATCCATCGGTTTTATTGCATTAATGCAGGATAACTGAGACATCACCGGCAGTGGCTGTATTTTAAAATTTCCATTGCCTTCATTTATCGCTACGCAAGATGGAGCATAATTAAATTTCTTTATTATAGAAGTGCTGATCATTTCTTTCGTAAAAAGATCCTGGATTGTTTTAGTAGCATACTCACTATGCTTTAAATTTTGTTTTTTAAGAAAAGGCAACTGATCCTGAATATCATGTTTTAAAAATACAGGCATATCTTTTCCATTAATGGAGTAAGACAATATTTTATCGACATCACCATTTTTATCATAGTCGTTCAACCATAATTTTGCAGGGCTGTTTACATTGGGATTTAAATAAAAATTTTCGCCGATATTCCCTAAAATTAGATCCTGCTTTCCATCATTGTTTACATCAGCTACTGCAAGCGATTGCCACCAACCATAATAATCGCTGATATTTGTTTTAACTTCTTCAAAATGATCTTTATTAAATGAAAAAATCCTGGGTGCCATCCATTCACCCACAATAATTAATTCCTTTGCAGTGTCTCCGGCAACATTTTCCCAACATGCAGAAGTTACCATGCCTATATATGAGATATCAATATTTTTGGCCTGGGCAATATCATTAAAATGACCCTTTGTGTCATTTACAAAAAGATAACTTTGTGGGTCTTTGCCATACACACCGGGACTACTTCTGCCACCAATAAAGAGATCCGGAAATCCATCATTGTTGAAATCGTTAGCAATAGCTACAGAAATGTTCATGTTCATATTCGGAAAGGCCGAACTGTTTAATGTGAAATTACCTTTGCCATCATTATCAAATAACCTTAATTGTAATTCCCTGCTATTTACCGGATGGTTGTTGCCACCCGGGCAAACGAGTAAGTCCATATCTCCATCCTTGTTATAATCAATAAAAACTACTGCTACATCTTCAAATTCAAAAAATGGATTAAAAGCCTTTTCATCTTTTTTTACGAATGCACCTGAAGGTGTTTGTAAATACAGTTGCCCAACCTTTCCCTGCGCCCCGCCAATATAAATATCGGTAAGCCCGTCGCCATTTACATCTGCAGTGGCCGCTTTTGGCCCTTCACGTGAAAATACCCGGGGTATATTTCTTTCATTGTAAAAATCAACGTATTCATTTTCCTGGTGCTTTTCAAACATTGTTGCTACCTGTGTAAAAATGGGTTCAATAGCCTTTTCAGTTACGATACTTTCAGGAAGTGATTGAAGCTGGTTTTTATCGAGCTTGTGCAATTTATTTATGAGAGGAAGTAAAAGCTTACTGGTACTTCTGTCTGGCCAGGTAATAATCGCAGAATCAATTTTTTGATTCGTTCCTAATCCAAAAATTAATTTGTAATCAACTGATGATTGAAAACCCCTGCTCGGCACTAATTCCTGTGTAAAAATTTGAGCTCCTGCAAATAGTTGCACTTTAGCACCAATAGCAAAAGAATTTTTACCCGGCTGAACTAATGAGAAACCAATAAAATTATTTTTATTAATTTCCCGGGATTGATTTTTATAAATGAAAACAGGTTGGTTTTGATTGCATACCACCAGGTCAAGATCTCCATCATTGTCCAGGTCTCCATAAGCTGCACCAGTGGAGAATGTAGGCTGAGCTAATCCCCACTCGGAGCCAATATCGGTAAACTTTAAATTTTTATCATTTCGGTAAACTTTGTTAGGCAGTGGTGTTTGAGGAATCTCTTTTAGGATTTTTTCAACAGCTTCTTTTTTACCTGTCATTACCATCTTTTGATTAATATCATTGGCAAAAAAATCCATAAAATCGAGGTTGGTAACATCTTTACTAACGCCATTACAAACAAAAAGGTCGTTCCATCCATCATTGTCCATATCAAATATCAAAGCTCCCCAGCTCCAATCAGTCGCAGCCACCCCACTGTATCTGGCAATATCTATAAACTTGCCATTCTTATTATTTAGCTGTAAACAGTTTTTAGTGTATTGATAATAAAATCCTGATTTTAGCTTGGAGTTAAAGAGGCTGATATTATCAAAAGAGCCGGTAGTTTTCAGGCGATAATCATCAGTTGGCAACATATCGGTAGAAAACAAATCCGGATAGCCATCATTATTAATATCACCAATATCTGCACCCATAGATGAAAAACTGGTATGTTGAAACCATTGTTCCATCTCATCTTTAAATGTGCCATTCTTTTGGTTGATGTATAAATAATCTCTTTCGTAGGAATCGTTAGATACAAATACATCAGGCCAGCCATCAAGGTTTACATCACTTACTGAAACACCTAGTCCAAAACTAATCAAACCCCCATGTATGCCTGCCTGTGAGGTTACTTCTTTAAAAAATCCATTGTCATTTCGATATAGATGATCACCACCTCCTTTTAAGAAATCAGCAATTTTCCATAAGCTGTCAGGCAAATCCCTGCGATTTGCATAATTAAGTTGGTTTATAGGTATTGGGCTATTATTGATCATAAAGAAATCGAGATCACCATCCATATCATAATCGAAAAAAGATACTTGGGTGGTATATGCAGAAATATCAAGACCAAATTTGGCGGCAGATTCAGTAAAAGTTATTTCGCTTTTTCCGTCTTTTGAAGTAGTTACGTGGTTGTTAATATATAATTTATTTTTTCTGGTTCCCGTACCCATGTGGCCAGAAGAACAAACATAAATATCTAACCAGCCATCTCCATCAACATCTGTAAAAACCACGCCGGTATTCCATTTATCATCCTTTATAATTCCGGCTTTATCAGAAATATCTTCAAACTTTAAATTTCCCTTATTCAGGAACAGTTTATTTGCCCCGACATTAGAAGTAAGAAATATATCCGTCAGGCCGTCGTTATTTATATCACCTAAAGCCACCCCACTGCCATTGTAAAAATTTCTGAATAAAAAACCATTTTCAAGGCTGTCGTCAACTACGCGGTTGCTAAAATTTATGCCCGTATTATCTATTAATTTAAATAAGGATTTTTTATCTCTTATCTGATTCGTACAGGAGATATAACTTAAGCATATAATGCAAAATAAAAAAAGCGAAAAATTTTTCATTAAAATTTAAAAGCGTTTTCAAAGAATTATCTTAAAAGTAAAAAGGCCATTGTAAACAACGGCCTTTTTACGAAAATTATGTTCTAAATGTTCCTATAAGTTAATAACCAGGATTTTGCTTTAAGTTAGGGTTTGCACCTAAAGCCTGAGATGGTACAGGATACAGAAGATATTTAGGATCATCTGCAGGCTTATAAGGCCAAGGCTTTAAAAATACACCAAAACGAATAAGATCTGTCCTTCTTACATATTCAAAGTACAATTCTCTACCTCTTTCTGCAAGTAAGGTTTTTGGATCATAAGTATTTGTAGTATTAACCAAGGTCATCGAAGTAAGGGGAGCTGCTCCTCTTGCAACCCGTAGAGCATTCACCATTGTTAAAGCTCCTGCATTGTCTGGGGCAGTTGCTCTCATTTTGGCCTCTGCAACCATTAAAACTACGTCTGAATATCTGAAAATAATAAGATCATTTCCTGCTAATCTTTCACCATCATAATTGGGACCTGTAAAATCCGGTGTATATTTTAAAACCCGGATACCAGTCACTTCTAATAATCCAGGTACTGTTTCAATCATACCGGCACCAATAACTGGATTAAAAAGTAGCAGTTTTGCATTTGCACCATCTGCTGCAACCCAGTTTCTGTAGTGTAATTTTGCTCCTGTTTCATCAAATTGTTGACCTATTAATAATCCCGGTCTTAATCCTGATATGTTTGTAACACCCTGGTAATATCTTCCACCGATCCTTGTATCAAGTAAAGTGTCATCAGGTGTTTGAGCTGGCGTAGTGGTTGTTCCAAAAGTATTGTAAAATTCTGCAACAGTTGAAAATCCATTCCAGCCTGCATTTGGAGCCTTTGCTTTATAAGAATTATAGTGCAATGTTCTATGCCAGAAAGACCTCATGTCTATATTATTTGCTGGTGCTCCTGATGAATTATCGTATGCCCAAATACCTTCTTTAGTTTTAGACTGGTTGTCAGCACTAAAATTATCAAAGTAATTAGCAGTATATGAATATCTCCCTGAGTTAATGATATCATTACCCAATGTTATTACTTGCTGCATGTCTGCATCATTAAAAGTAGGAGTTGCCCTATTAATAAAAGCACCCTTATTTAAATAACATCTCATCAACAACATTTTTACTGCATCAGAGGTTCCTTTATAATTTAAATTTGCACTTGGTGCCGGAGCAGTGGCTAAAATTGCAGTAAGTTCTGAAATAATAAAATCAATTCCTGCAGCTCCCGCCTTAACCTCTGGAGCATTTAAAAGATTGTCTCCTGGATTTCTGAATGGGAACTGACCGTAAAAATCAAGGATATTATAAAGTGAATAAGCTCTTAAAAATCTAGCCTCTGCAGCTTGTGCAGGTGTTGGGGTAAAAGCCAACACATTTGTGGCATCAAAATTTATTTTATTCAGGCTATTAAAAGTATTTAACAAAGAACCTAAATCAGCATTCCAGGTATGATTGTGCATAACACGCCATGCGCCATTGTCATCCCAGTCACCAGCCCTGGTTGCAACCAAAGATTCATCGGATGCATTCCCTGTAAGATTAAGTATTTGTCCTACATCACCAAAAGGTGCCGCAACATCGTTATAAGCAGTTTTTAATAATAATCCTGTTCCTCCTGCTCCTAAAGCAGCCGCAGTTTGCTGATTAGTGAGTGTATTTTTTAAGCCTTCATCAAGCTTTGTGCATGCTGAAAATGCTGTTATCAGCATCAGGCCGCAAATTTTATATTTAGTATTTTGTAACATAACGTTCTTTTTTTTTGGATTATAAAGATAAATTAAAGCCAAAGGAAATAGTTCTTGGCGTAGGATAAGGTATATATTCAATGCTCCTGGAAGGGTAGTTGTTATTACTCTTATCAATATTAACTTCGGGATCGAAACCACTGAATTTTGTAATAACAAATAGATTACTTCCTGAAACAAACGCTGTCAACCCTTTCATATATTTACCAATGTCACCAAAGCTATATCGAAAAGTAACGTTTCTTAACTTGAAATAATTTCCTTTTTCCAAAAATCTCGTTGATGCTGCTGCTGAACTAGTAGTTTTTTCATCGGAATTATAGGCTGCCAAATCAATATTCCTTCCCTTAGTGATACCTTCAATATTTGTAATATTTGTGGCCGTATTATTATAGATCATAAAACCACCAGCACCGCCACCGTTAATTGATATCCCTAATTTTTTATACCTGATACTAGTAGAAATTCCATAAATAGTATGTGGGTTTGGATCACCTGCGTAGCTAGGGTTTGCATCAATTACCTGCTTTCCACTTCCATCAAAACCATTAAATTTTTTCAAATAGAATACATTAACAGGTTGATTATTTGTAATTCTTTGGGCTAAAGTACCGGATACTCCCTGACCATTTATTTGACCTGTTTCTATTACAATTGGTGATGTTGTTCCTGGAGAGAAAAATTTGGTAAGTAAATTTTTATTATTAGCAATATTAAAATTAACATCTAAGTTAAAATCTGGTTTGGTAATCAATGCAGCTCCTAATGAAAATTCTATTCCCTTATTAGTTAATTCGGCAGGAAGGTTTATAAAATAAATAGAAGCAGGTGCTGGTTGAATAGCGGTACTTTGAAAAAGAATATCAGAAGTATTTTTGTCGTAATAATCAACACTACCATAAACTTTTCCAGCCAAAATAGAGTAATCCAATCCAAAATTATATGATGTTGTAGATTCCCATTTCAAATCGGGATTGGCAACATTAAATTGACCAGCGGTATTATAGGCACTAAAACCAAATTGTTCCTGAGAAGCACCGGCCGGGAATTCCTGGTTACCAGTAATTCCCCAAGAAGCTCTCAAAGCAAGATTTGAAAAAACAGAACTCCCCTTTAAAAAGTTTTCGTTACTTATATTCCATTTAGCTGCTACTGATGGGAAATAACCGTATTTATTATTTGCTCCAAATTTGCTAGAGCCATCCGCTCTAAAAGTACCAGTTACTAAATATTTATCATCAAAGTTAAATATTGCCCTGCCAAAATAAGATTGCAATTCCGTTGTAGGATTTTGGAAAATATTTGGCAACCCTTGTGAACTTCCATCAGTTAAAATATCAGTATACTTGATATTAATAATTGATGCCTGCGTTAAATTTGTATTAAAGCCACTAGCAGAAAAGGTAGAGCCTGAATAGTCGGTTTTCCAGTATTCAAAACCAGCTAATGCTGTAAAATTCAATTTAGATGTGAGATTAGCTCTGTAATTTAAAGTGTGCGTAATAGTTTGAGAAGTAAGCTTAGCAGTAGATTTAACTCCAATACCTGAACCGGAAATTCCAGGATAACCTTCTACCCATCCATCAACATTTGTATTACGTACTCCATTGCCATTATTAATAGCATATAAGAACTTATATTCTAGATTTTCCAATATTTTATATCCAGCAGAAATATCAGCCAAAACTGAATTGACACTGGCAATATCTGAATACGCTTTTAATAACCCGAGAGGATTACCAGAGCCGCCTCCTGGATTTGCAAACTCACCGGCAGCATTATAAAATGACTCGGTTGGATTCCAGCTTAAAGCAGCACTTATAAGATTACCAGTTGAACCTGCAGTATTGCTTACATTAGTAATATCTTCATTTGTGCTACCAACTCTTAAATTAAAGTCAAGGCTTAATTTTTTATCTAAAAACCTGTATTGCCCTCCCAGTGAGCCTAAATATTTATCAAGATTTGAGTTTTTAAGAAATCCTCTTGCTCTTGAAGCTAAAAAAGAAGCCCGTATTTTTCCATTGTCATTTCCTGAACTTAAGGACAAACTATAATCACTGGATAAATTCTTTTGTGTTATTTCATCCATTGCATCAACGGACTGACCTTTATCTAATGATGCAGGTTGCGAATATTTTTTCAAAGCATCTCTATATTGATTTGCATCTAAAATCTCATACTTCTTCAAAAAACCGGCAGAAACTCCAAAACTTGTTCCAAATTCTAATTTTGTGCCACTAGCTGAACCTTTTTTTGTTGTTATAACAATTACACCATTGGCACCCCTTGAGCCATAAATTGCAGATGAAGATGCATCTTTTAACACATCAATCTGTGCAATATCATTAGGGTTGATATACAACAAAGGATTTGACTCTGGAGTTGAGCCAAAGCCTGTAAGGCTTACACTTGGCCTTGCAGTTCTACCATCTAAAGGAACACCGTCAATTACATATAAAGGATTGTTTACTGCACGGATAGAATTATTACCTCTTATCTTTATTGTGGTAGCAACTCCTGGTTGACCGCTATTATTGGTGATCTCCAAACCAGATACTTTATTTTGCAATAACTGATCAGGTGAAGTAACAAAGCCCTGATTAAAATCTTTTGATTTTACAGAAGCTACGGCACCAGTTAAATCCCTTTTACGTGCTGTACCATAACCTGTTACAACTACCTCATTAAGATTGCTTGCGCTTGATTCTAAATCTGTATTTACTACACTATTGCCAGATACGTTTACTTGTGTGGAAGCTACTCCAATACCCGTAAATACCAACACTGCTTCTTTAGGCACATTGTTTAGTGTATATACACCTTGTGCATTTGTAGAAGTAGATGACTTTGTACCTTTTACATTTACTGTAACTCCGGGGAGTGGTTCCCCTTTCTTATCCGTTACCGTTCCGGTAACTGTTTGGTTTTGGGCTAGAACTAAAACCGTAAACCCAAAAACTGCCAGCAATAGCATAGCAGATTTTCTCATCATAGCAAGGAGCATAATCGTTTAGTTTTGTGTGTATATTAAAAAATCTGAAATAATTAATACCTGAAGCTTAGTACTATTTTAACCAATGACAGTCAAATATATACAAATGCTGCTTCAAAATACAATTTAAAGGTATCAAACAAAAGTTTGTTAAAATAACAAATAAGGATAAATTTACTGCAATCGTTTGCGGAATGCTTTGCGAAAAGGTTTGATGTGAATATTAAATTTTAGCCATTAAAAAAAACATTAACTACTATGAATAACACCACGTTAAAAACCATTTCTACAGTTTTAAATTTAAGTATTTCTACTGTATCAAGGGCCCTTAAAAACCATCCGGATATTTCCGAAAAAACAAAAAAAAGGGTTACTGAATTAGCGGATACGCTGGATTATGAGCCAAACGCCAATGCTATTCAGCTAAGAACCAGTAAAAGCAATTTATTTGGACTGGTAGTTCCATCTATTTCAAATTTTTTTTACCATTCCTTCATATCATCTGTAGAAGAAGAAAGCAGGCGCAACAATTTTTCTTTATTGATTTTGCAATCCGGTGATGACCCCGGGATAGAATTGTCGAACTTAAAACTGCTTCGTCAGAACCGCATCAGCGGATTATTTGCCTGCATTTCTACAAACAACAGTAATATAGATGCATACCTCAAATTAAAGGAGTTAGATATTCCTGTTATATTTTTTGACAAGGTACCTGATATGGTTAATTGTAATAAAGTATGTGTGGGTGATGAAGCCTCCGCATCCATAGCGGCCTCCGCAATTTTAAAGAAAAACAGGAAAGATATACTTGCTTTATTTGGAAATAAAAACTTGCTCATTACAAAAAAAAGACTTGCAGCTTTTATAGAAACTATCAATGGAAAAGCTTCAGTAAAAATCATTCATGCCGACAATTCGGATGATGCCGAATTATTAACCACTAAAAATATCACCGGTAAAACCGATACCATCTTTTGCATGAGTGATGAAATTTTAACAGGCGCAATGAAAGCCATTCAAAAACAAGGTTTAAAAATACCAGCTGATATAAGTGTAATTGCAATCAGCAATGGATTTATACCAAAACTATTTTACCCCGAAATTACTTACGTAGAAACAAGTGGTTACAAATTAGGAAAACTGGCTTTCACGGGTATGATGTCCTGCATTGCAGGAAGTACATTTGTACAGGATCTTACGACTCAACCTGTTTTAATTGAAGGGGGATCATTGTAATTATTGGTTTTAATTTTTTGTCCCGGCTTTGTATCACTGCCCAACACCGTTGTGTCACTCACTTGTACGGCATACCTATGTGGAACTTTTCCTACATTATAACTTTACATTTCAATCCTCAAAAATATAATTATAGAAGTTTTTTTGCGGATTTTCTATCCCGGTACATTCCAGAAAATTAGATGGAAATAAAATCACTCCTCCTTCTCTTCCTTTTCTTTTTTACCCAAGGCAGTGTTTTTTACCCCTGCATATATTGTCTTCCATACAAGGTTGAAAAAAGACTTTGTAATATCCCTTTCGTAACTCGCTGTTTTACTGTTAGCCGGATTTTTATTTTCATTTTTAATAAAAGTATTAGCCAACAGAGTTACCAGGCCCTTTTTCTTCATCTGTTTATCATCCTCCTCTTTTTTTAAAATCTCCACTTTAAGATCCTGATATAAAAACAATATTTCTCCAGCGGCTTTTGTATTACTGCCATTTATATTAAATGTTACTTTATCAATACTGCCTTGTTTTACCGAAGCCATACCCAGTGGTTCTATAATCGGATTTAAAGTAAGTGCATTCATCTTTTGCGCCTGCCCTTCTATTTGAAATGCTCCATTTGCTGTGTTCAAAGTGTTCAAAGGCAATTGCCATAGCGTGGTAATATTACCTTCACCTAAAAATTTAGCAGATGCTTTTACAGTTAATAATGGATTGGCTTTTATCCTGTCAGGGATATTGGTAATATTTAAAATGGTACCATTTACATTGCTAAAAAAAACATTACCCACCAAAGCAGATTTTGCAGCCCGTTCCCTATACGAAACTGAACCATTACTAATGCTGGCAGTTTTTATATAAAAGGGGAAATCCAGCTTTACCAATGACTGGTGAGGGTACATACCAATTTTGCTCCTGGTATCAGGTGGCAGCGTTTTATCATTAAATACTTTTATTATCGGTTGAAATGATGCTTTGTCAACTTCCAACACCCTGTTACGCAACAGCTTTTTAATATTAACACCTGAGAGGCTGATGTTATTTACACTAAGATTATATAAGTCATGGGCATAACTGCTTTGCTGTACAAACTGTTGTTCTGTAACTAAAGGCTTTAAAAAAAAGCTGGTAACTTTTGCTGTACCAGCAGCATTATTAATTATAAAATTACCTACAGAAATTTTGTAAAGTTTATTCTTCGTGTCAAATGAAAAACCGTCTGCAGATAATTCCCAATCAGCATTATTTATCAAATTGTTTACGGTAGCACCTTCATTAATTTTTACGGGTGTAAGCACCGAAAATTTTGCATTATTTAAAATAAATGGTTTTGACCCCGGTTCGCTTTTATTGATAATTACAATTTTGGTGTTACCCAGCTTAATACCTGCCACCTGCGCCTGGTCAATCAGGTCAGATGATAAGTCAATAGATTGGTCACCTTTGTTGGCAGAAGGCGCCTTGTTATTTTTGTAAATGGTAATGAGGCCGCCATCGCAGGTAATGGTGCCGGCTTTAAGGCGCTGCTGAATAATGAAGGCATCAGTATTAAGATCATTTACCTGTATATTTTTAAGATCGATGATGGGTTGCATTTCATTTGCCTCATATTGTCTTACAGCCGCCACATGCAATGATCTTTTTGCTGCATCGTAATCAAGTTTTTCAATATTAATGCGCAGGTTGTTTTTTGATGGCGGCAACTGGATATTTTCTACCGTGGCCCGTACATCTTTTATAAAATAACTGATGATGCTTTCATAATTTTTTGTGCTGTCAATTAAAAATTTATTGAGATTGATATTGATATTTTCCAACGTAGTTAATGGCTTGCCGGCTTTGTTGGTGATCACTACGGTTGCATTGATTATTTGTATGGTATCTGCTTTTATACTGTTGAATTTTCCAAGTATTTTTTGATAGAGTTCAGCGGTATCGTTCTTTGTATATTCCTTTGGCCGGTCGGCGCCGGTATTGATAATTTGTATTACCGGTTTTATCAGTAATATTTTTTTTGCTGACACATTTTGTTTTTGTAAAATTCCTGCCATATCAATGCCTTTTGCAGCAATTTCTTTTACACGGATATTAAACAAAGCATTCGGTAAACTATCTGTACTA
Source organism: Ferruginibacter sp. (assembly GCA_031392305.1). GTDB lineage: Bacteria > Bacteroidota > Bacteroidia > Chitinophagales > Chitinophagaceae > Ferruginibacter. The sequence goes on along the minus strand of JANMVB010000508.1, from coordinate 2,529 downwards.
TTTAATAATTTTTTTTGTTCATCGTCTGATTGTAGCACAACATTGTAAAATGATGCATTGCCATTTATCTCATCAATGGACGAACTGTCGTACTGTATAAAATAAAGGCTGTCAGTTTTTTTTGCAATTGCTTTATCAAGCGATTCTTTTATGATTGTTTTTTTGTGATACTGCCAATACCCAAAACCACCAATGGCACCAGCAATAATTATGAAGATTAATATTTTGAATGATGTCCGCATGACGAATAATTAATTATTTGAAAATTTAGTGGTTTGTGTGCATTTAAAATTATCCAGGTCGTGGTCGGTGAGGACACAGCCCACGGCGGCTTGTCGCTGGCAGGTGTATCCATCAGCCAGCGGCAATTTTAATGCACCCGTTTGTTGCCTCACCCTACAATACCTTATCATATATTGTGAGAAAAGTTCCACATTGGTATAAAGTACAAGTGAGTGACACAACGATGTTGGGTTTTGCTTTCTTTGCCCGGACAAATTTTTATTACAACAAAAAAAACCTTAGCATTTATACATACAATTAAAACGGGTAACCCAGCGCAATGTTTATGATAAGATTTTTTTGCCTCCACATTTTATCTCCCAATGCTATTTTATTGATCACCCATCTCTCACCATCCGGCAGGTAAGGTTTGCGTAGCGGAATACCTACATCTACCCTTAATAAAATTATGCCTGCATCAAATCGTACACCCAGGCCTGATGCTACCGCCAGTTCTTTAAATGATTCTTTTTTTAACTGGCCGGCCCGGCCAAACAATAAAGTATCTTTTGTCCAGATATTGCCCATATCAAAAAATGCCACGCCACTCAATTTCGCAAAAATGGGCATCCGCATTTCTGTATTCAACTGAAAGCGATAATCGCCGCCAATTACCTGGTAAAACCGCTGATCTGCAAGGGTGGGCAGGTAAGCGCCGGGACCAATCTGCCGCATTTGAAAACCCCTTAATGAACCCGAGCCACCAATTACATACTGCTTTGAAAATGGAAGGATATTTGAATTGTTGTACGGTACGCCAATGCCTATTTGCATGCGGCTTGCCCATTCAAAATTGTTGTTGAGTTTCTTTTTATATCGCAGATCCATATCCGCTTTGGCATACTGCGAAAACGGTGTATTAAAAATCTTTTTTTGGCGGGGTTGCTTTGCACCGGTAATGAGCCCGGCTACATTGCCGGCTACATCCACACTGCCCTGTAAGTACCATTGATTTTTTGCAAAAGGATTGGCAGTATTAAAAGTATAAGTGTAAAACGAACCAAGGATTATTTCAGAATAAATGTTGGCCTGTAATGATGGGTTTAGCTGGGTTTGCTTGCGGAAAGTATCCGTAAGGTTACCTGCGTTGATAAAAGTTAGTGCCAGGGGTGATAGAATATGCTCCTGGTTGGTGGTTGGTTTCCAGTTAAATTCATATTGCAGGCGATACACATTTTTTGTATAAAAAAGTTGCTTTCTAAAAAGTTCGTAACCCAGTAGCAAACGGGTACGGGAAGGATATAAATTAGTTTCCTTTATTTTAAGCCAGGGCAAATAAAAGCCCGGTAAATTGATGGAGGCTTCGCCGCCAATCCTGAACACATTAGTGGTTTTTAGAGAGTCGGAAAAAGATACTTCGAAACCACCATATACTTTAAAGATCAGCTGCTCGGCGCCTTTAAAAGTATTCCTGTTTTTCCAGGTTAGGCTTAGCTGTGAGCCAAGAAATTTATTCTCTTTGGAGAAGCCGTCTATCTCTGTTTTTATTGATTTCTTTTTTGCAGGAGTAATATAATAAAACACATTGAGGCGGTAAGCATCGCCACTATCCCGGACCTGTTCGTAACGATTTTTTACAAACTTAAAACTGCCGAGATTGATAAGGCGGTTTAAAGTGGTATTCTGATCACGGCTACTATACATGGTGCCTGGCCGATAAGTGATCATATTTTTAAATATCGACGATTTAAATTTATTTACTGTGTCCCTTATCCTTAAGCCATCTTCATTTACAGTGCCGATGATGCTGGTATCTGGTGGTGGTAACAATAAAGTGTAGTTTGGAAAAACAGTAATGCGGTTTACCGTGTAAGCATGCAATGCATTGTCTGGAGCAGCGCTTTTAATCCCTAAAAAAATATCTACCTGGTTGTTGCCAACAGTACTGTCGATATAGGCCATGATGTAATCCGGACGAAAATTATAATAGCCTTGTGTTTTTATATATGAATCGAGCCGGTCTGTTTCTGCTTCTATATCACTTAGCCGGTAACCATTACCTGCTTTTAAAATACCACCCTGCTGTTTGCCTTGTAAAAGTTTTACCAATGCTGAACTATCATTTATCCATTTAATATACCTGATGGTATATTGGGGCTTAACGTTTGCCTTGTAAACTGCTGTAGTAAAATAATTTTTATTAATGGTATCACCAGTTACTACAGATTGGAAATAGCCACGGTTTGCAAGAAATGCCCGCATATTTGCTGCAGTAATTTTTGCATTTACACTGCTGCTAAAAATGGG
>JANMVB010000496.1:0-9197 GCA_031392305.1 Ferruginibacter sp. | reverse complement strand
CTTTATTCTTACTGTGTCGTAATATGTTCTTTCATTTTTTGATTAACTGCTAATTACTTTTTGAAAACTAATATTAGACATTAAGAAATTAACCAAAGAGTCGTTTCCACCTATAAAATAAGGCTTATGTAAAGTTTTTGTAAACACCTTTTCTTTGTCAAAAGGAGTTGTCGAAAAGCAAATTTTATTCTTGTTAGATTTTTGTGCAACTGATGTTTGGTTGAGCAGTCCGATCGCAATAATTAGAAATAGGGAATTTCCATTCATACGGTTTCACTTTTTTGCGTAATATTCAAATATACCCAAACGCTTTTACCATAACTAAATCTTGCTCAAAAATCTCCACCTCCCATCTATCCCACAATTAAAGCTCCCCACAGTTATGCCGCACAAGTGAGTGACACAACGATGATGCCCATAGCAGTGTCTTTGCCGGTACAATAAAATGATTAATGATTTTGCAGCTTCTCAATATTTTTTGTGATGGTAGCTTTATCTGTAATGGAGGTGGCGAGGTGGAGGGCTGTGGTATAATGCTGCAGGGCTTTTGGATTGTTGAGGCCGGTGTACAGGTTGCCGAGGAGGGAGTAATAAAAATGATTGCCGGTGAGGTTTAGTTTTTCGGCTTCGATGATGGCTTCGGGTTTGCCGTTGGCTTTGGCAAGGGCAAAGGTGCGGTTTAAGGCAGCAACGGGCGAGTATTGCAGCAGGAGCAATTTGTTGTAGAGCTGTAAAATATTTTCCCATTTTTCGGCGGTGTCTTCTTTGTGGGTGTGCCACCAGGCAATGGCTGCCTCCAGGTGGTAATTGGTTAAGCTGCTGCCCTGCGAAGCCTGGTTTAAATACTGCTCGCCTTTGGCAATTAGTTCTTTGTTCCAGAGGGTGGTGTCCTGGTCATCGTATAAAATTGTTTCGCCGTTTGCATTGGTACGGGCCTCAAACCTGCTGGCATGAAAACACATTAAAGCAACCAGCGCATTGGCCGCAGGCGTGTTGGTAAGCTCATTTTCTACCAGCAAATAATTAAGGCGCATGGCCTCAAGGCAAAGGTCTTTACGCAGCGTGGTATTTTGAGAAGAGGAATAGTAGCCTTCGTTAAATAACAAATACAAAGTGGTTAACACGGTGGGCAACCGCTCACTGATTTCGGGCATGGTTGGCTGTGCTATTTTTATGTTGGCTGATTTTAATTTTTCTTTGGCACGTTGCAATCTTTTATAAATAACTTCTTTGTTTGTTAAAAAGGCATCCGAAATTTCACGGGCACCAAAGCCACAAAGCAGGTTGAGCGATAAACAAATTTGCGCCTCTGCGGATATGCATGGGTGGCATACGGCAAACATCATGGCAAGTTGACTGTCGGTAATATTTTTTGGCGTAAGGTCAATGTCAATTTCTTCTGTAGTGCCCTGGCGGTATTGTAATTCTTTGGCAACCTTTTGTGCAAAGATGGTATCGTGTTTCAGGTAGTCTTTTGTTTTATTTTTTGCCACGGTGTACAGCCAGGCCACAGGGTTTTGCGGCGTGCCTTTTACTACCCACAATTCGGTAGCCAGCAAAAAAGTATCACTTACAATATCTTCTGCAACCTGTATATAACCAATGCCGAACAGGCATGAGAGTACCGATACCAATTTGCGGTATTCTGTTCTAAAAAGGTGTGGTATAAGTGTTGCATTTTCCATAAAAATAACTGCCTTTGTAAATGTACAAAGGCAGTTTTAATTTGTTAGCTGTTATCGTCCATAGCCACCACCGGCCTTACTTCTACATTGCCGCCTACGTGCAGTATCGGGCAGTTTTTGCCCAGCTCTGCCGCCGCTGCAATCGATTCAGCTTTTACAATAATGTACCCGCCAATCGTTTCTTTAATTTCGGCATACGGGCCATCAGTTACCACATTGTTTGCCGTAACCACTTTGCCTTCGCTACCGAGGCGGCTACCGGGGTTGGCCAGTTTGTTTTGGGCAGCAATGCCACCCATCCAGTCTTGCCAGTGTTTCATGTTTGCCTGCATTTCTTCCGGTGATGGTTGTACGCTGTTAGCAGTATGGTCCATGCGAAATACCATTAAAAATTCTTTCATTTTATTTAATATTTTAGGTTAAAAACAAATAACGACCGGGCACAAAGAAACCGGACAATTATCTAAAATTATTATTTAAAAATGTTTGTTGTTTATTTTTTGTCCGGTCTGTGGGGTTATGGGCAGCATTGTTGCGTCGCCCTCTTGTACTATATACCTATGTGGGGCTTTAATTGCGTTTTGCAGGTGGGCTTGGCGATGTGGCGGCATTTGAAAATCGTCAGCCTGTAACCGTTGTTAAATTTATAAATAAAAGTTCATTGATTATTTATGCCTGGCGTTATTCGTCGGCTGAAATGAAGCCAAATAACGAACAAAAAGCTGAGCATATACCGTCACCCCGCCATATTACCAAACTGCCTGTTGACTGCTGTATTATTTGTTAATGTCTGTTTTCATATTGTCAGCATACTTTGTTATCATTTTGTTTTCATTAGGTTGTTTCAGAAGTAAGTCATACCATTTATTGAAATTCACCTTGTCTTTTTGTGTGTAATAATATTGTAAGATGTTATAGCAATTTTCAGCGTAATACCGATTGTCTTTTAAAGTTTTAATTGATGTCTCGAACTGATTTACGGCATTGCCAATCTTTTTGTTTTTGGTAAGTGTATAAATGTATTCTTTGTTTACATATGCATCTGCTGAATTAGTCTTTATTTCTTCTTCTAAAATCAATTCAGCTTTATCGTATTGTTTAAGGCAGTTGTACGAAAATGAAAGCTCAACCGCAAGCCCTTTAAATTTTGAATTTAACTTTTCAGCTTTTTCTAAATACGTCAATGCTTTTGCACATTCGTCCCAACCATTGTACATATAACCCCAGCGATAAAGTCTTTCAATAGAGCTTGTATCTGTTTTATAATATTTAAGCCAGTCGGGAATTGGTGAGATTTTAAGTTCTTGGAATTTGTTGTCAGGTATGAATGCGACTAACACGTTGTTTGGGTCTAGTCGCACTTTCATATTTGTGCTGTCAAGCTTTTTGGGCACAAACTCTCCTGTTGGCAACATTTTGAAAGTTCCCTCATAGTTGAATGTCAAACCTGCTTGTGCATCAATATAAATAAATCCATAAGCATAGGCGCTGTCTTTGTCGGGTTTGAACGCAACCCATTTGTCTTCACTTTGAACAAAGCGTTTGTCAAAACTTAAAGTTGTCTGTGCGTTTAGTTTAGTCGCAAGTAGAGTTACTATTAGTAATAAATATTTCATAGTTGTGAAGTATAAGTGAATATAGCTGCAAAACCAAATATACCCAAACGTTTAACCATAACTAAATCTTGATTAAAAAATATCTCGTCTGGTTATTAGTGCCTTAGTTGGTTTTAGCGAATGTCTGAAATTTACAAAACATTTGTAAAGCCAATTTACATGTTTATGCATTTGTCCATCTATCTAAAACACAATTAAAGATCCCAATTGGTATGTGGTACAAGTGAGTGACACAACGATGATGACCATTGCTTCACTGCCTGTGCAACAAAAAAATATTGATAAATATTAAATTGCAGTTTATTCAGCAAGCCAACATCTCCACCAGTTACCCGATAACAAAACAGATAGAATTGAAATGTATATTTGTAATAAAAGCACCAACCATGAAAAAGAAAATTTTATTTGGCATTAGCTTCCTTTTTGGGCTGATGTTTATTAACGCAGGGCTTAATAAATTTTTTAACTATATGCCCATGCCAAAAGACCTTCCCGAGAGCATGATGAAGATAATGAATGCCTTTATGGCAATAAGCTGGCTGATGCCACTTATTGCAATTGCCGAAATAGTGGGCGGCATACTTTTCATTACAAATAAATACAGGGCGCTGGGTGCCATCATTATTTTTCCGGTAATGATTGGGATATTGTTAACCAATATTATCAATGCCCCATCCGGCCTTCCGATAGCATTAGTGCTGTTTGCAATAAACCTTTGGGTAATTATAGAAAACAGGGCAAAATATTTGCCGATGATAAATAAATAGGCATTGCATTTTTACAATGTAAATATGATGGTTATATCAGCAACGCTGTTGGTACCAACCAAAATAATTTTATCTCTCTGGAGAAGTGTACTTACCAAAAAATCACCACAACAATTTATCTAACATTTTTACAAGCGCAGGCCATCATTTATTTTTTCCTAAATATGCTGGTCAATATAAATAACATTTCCATCCGGGTCAGTTAGCATACAACTTGCAGGCCCCGTAGTGCTTTCATCAGCTTCACTATCAGGTTTTATACCCTTGCTTTTTAGTTGCTGCTGAATGGCCCTTACGTCATCAAAAGCTTCAAGGGTTGCAGCGTTTTCATCCCACCCGGGGTTAAAGGTTAAGATGTTGTTTTCAAACATTCCATGAAACAATCCTATTAATGCATTCCCGTTTTTCATGATCAGGTAATTGTGTGCCATGCTCCCTGCAAACACTGCAAAGCCCAGGTTTTCATAAAACTGTTTTGAAGCGTTAATGTCTTTTACATTAAGGCTTACTGAAAATGCACCTAATTTCATGTTGCTATGTTTTATATGTTTATAAATAATGATTTCTACAGCAATCATTCTAAACGGGGGGCTACAAATAATTATTTCTCACCAGCTACTTTAATCGAATAATTATTGTGTTGTAACATCCGGGTAACTTTTCCGGCAGCATCTTTATCAAATATAATTTCTTCACCCAAAGTTTTATCCTGGCGTACTCTTCTAAATATATCTCCTGCCACATGTTGAATTGTCATCATCGCTTCTGTCGGATTTTCATTAGGCAGGTTCATCACCACTAAATCTCCGTACCACGGCACAACAACTTTTTCTGAACCCCAGGGTTGGCTGGTGTAGGTGCCGGCATACTGCTCCAGGTTCAGGCTGCTGTTTTTAGTAAAAGTGTTTGCTGGTATTTTAGCCAATATTTTACGCATACCCGTTACAATAAGTTCCGGGCTTTCGCCACCGGCATTTATCATTACGGTGTACGCCATTTTTTCTTTCGGGTCAAGTTGTAAAGTAGTGCGGTAGCCGGGGCAGGAGCCACCATGGCCAATTAAAGTAGTACCATCCTGGCGGCTAACCCTAAAGCCCAGGCCCCATGATATTTCCCAATCAGGGTCTAACCACTGCACCCGGTGCATTTCCTTTAGCGTAGATGATTTAAGAATTTCCGTACCACCATTGTTGAGCAGGCGAAACTGCCAGGATGCAAAACTGGCCAGGTCTTCAACAGTTGAAGAAAAACCTGCCGCAGCCTTAATACCTTTTGCATCAAATAAATTAATCTTGCTGCGTGCCCCCACACGTGGAGTAGAGCCATAACCGATGGCCATCTTTTTTCCCCATTCTTCCTTCGGCAGAAAGCTATGCGTAGCCGTTAGCCGCAGCGGAGCAAGTATATGTTCCGCTACATAAGTATCATAAGCTTTTCCTGATATTTTTTCAACCACTTCACCCAACAGTGCCATACCCAAATTGCTATATTGAAAATAAGTAGCCGAAGGATACAAGGTTTGCTGCTCACCTAACCTGGCATTCATTTGTGCCTGCGAAGGAAACGGAAAATCAGGGCCCGTCCAGTATGGATAATCCGCTTCACGTGGCAGCCCCGAAGAATGTGTTAACAGCGAGCGGATGGTAACAGGGCCGCTCCCATTGTATTGTTGCTTAAGGTTATAATTCGGCAAAATAGTTTGAATACTGTCATCCAGGCGCAGCTTGCCGGCATCATACAATTGCATAATGGCAATCGAAGTAAATAGTTTGGATATAGAACAAATGCTGTAAACAGTACTGGTAGCGGCAGCCACTTTATTTTCTTTGTTAGCCATCCCATACGCCTTGCTCCAGATAGTTTGCTGATCTTTTACAATCGCAACACTCACCGAAGGCATATCTGCATAATCCCTTTTCGCCGCTACCCAGTTGTCTATCAACCGCAGCGCATCTGTATAATGAGTAATATTTGATTGAGAAAATGATTGCAGAAAAAAAATAAAAATAACAAAACAGGTAAATAGAAATTTCATAATCAAAAAGTTTAGTGAACGAAAATTACTTTTTATTTTTCTTAAACAATGCTTTATTTATTTTCCTTGTTTGTGTTAGCCCGTCTTTGTTTTTACTGTTCCATGCTGTGCGGCGGTAACGTAAACTTTTCTAAACCAGGCTGCATTACTGATAAAAAAGTAAAAAGAATTTTTTGTCCGGGCTGAGGAGCAATGTGGAACATCGTTGCATCGCCCTCTTGTACATTATATCATTGGGCAACTTTACCTGCGTTGTAAATAAGCAATGATTAATAATTCTACCTCGTTGTGCAGTAATTAAATTTTGGTAGCAGGCAATTTAAAAATTACCCAAAATCCCCCTTGTATTTATTAGTCTTTTTTACTAATATTGATTTGCCTTTTAACTACCGGTTAAAATAAATTCTTCTCCCCAAAATTATAACATGCAAATTCTTTTACTCCTGCAAAAAATATTTACGCATTTGTTTTTAAACCATAAATTTTTATATCATGACATTAGCTGAACACCTCAGTAACAAAACATCACCTAAACGGATACTTGCACTGGATGGTGGTGGCATCCGCGGCGCTTTAACGCTGGGCTACCTGCAACGCATAGAAGACTTATTGCGAAAGCAGCACGGCAATGATAAAAATTTTCGCCTCTGCGATTATTTTGACCTGATAGGTGGTACAAGTACCGGTTCTATTATTGCCGCCGCACTTGCCATTGGGCTAAAAGTAGAGGAGATAAAAAATATGTACATGGAGCTGGGTGAGAAAATTTTTGCCAAAAAATACAAGTGGTGGAAAATATTTCAGATAGATGACCTGCTAAAAGCAGGCTACAACGAAAAGCCGCTGGAAGAACAATTGCAAAAAGTGTTTGGTGATTTTACGCTTGAAAGCGACCGGATAAAAACCGGTTTATGTATCGTGGCCAAAAGGGCTGATACCAACAGTGTATGGCCGTTGATCAATCACCCCGGTGGCAGGTATTTTAACAGCGTGGATGGTATGAATAAAGATATCCTTTTGTGGAAGGCAGTAAGGGCAAGCTCGGCTGCACCCACTTATTTTTTACCGCAGGTAATAGATGTGGGCGGTGGCTTAAAGGAAGCAGCATTTGTAGATGGTGGCGTAAGTATGGCCAATAACCCTGCGCTGCAATTATTGATGGTGGCAACGTTGCAGGGTTTTCCTTTCCGGTGGAAATGGGGGGCTGATAATATTATGATTGTATCTGTTGGTACCGGCATGAGCAAATGGAAAAAAATACCTGCAGATGTAAAGAAGAATAATATTTTAAAATGGGCACAGCAACTACCGGATATGCTGATGCAGGATGCAAGCTGGCACAATCAACTGATGCTGCAATGGTTTTCCAACTCACCCAATGCCTGGGAAATTGACGGAGAAACCGGCAAGCTGGAAAATGACTTTATTGGTAGTATAAAAAAAGACAAGGGCCTTATCTCTTACCTGCGGTACAATACCTGGCTGGATACAGAAAACCTGGATACCCTGATGGATAAAGAATATACCCAAAAAGAAGTGGATGGATTAATTGAAATGAGCAATGCCGCCAGCCGTTTTGAACTATATGATATTGGAGCAAAAGATGCAGCAAAAACAGTAAAGGAAGAGCATTTTCCGGATGAATTTAAGTTACGTTGATGGTTGATGGTTGATTGAAGAATGATGAGTGATGAGTGATGAGTGATGAATGAGTGATAAGTGATGGTGTGGTTGATGCAAAAAAAAAGCATAATCGTAGAATAACTCCCCGGAACAAGGTCCCGATCTTTTATCGGGAGGGGATGGGGGCAAACACTAAACTCTAAAAAAAATGAAACCACTCTGTTTTGTACTCATGCCTTTTGGCACTAAAAAAGATGCAAGCGAAAAGGAAATAAATTTCGACATTGTGTACCAGACATTTATTAAACCTGCGATAGAAATGGCGGGCCTGCATCCAATACGTGCAGATGAAGAACAGGCTGGTGGCTTTATTCATAAGCCCATGTATGAGCGCCTGATGTTTTGCGATTTTGCTGTAGCTGATTTAAGCTTTGCCAATGCCAATGTTTTTTATGAGCTGGGCATACGTCATGCTTTAAAGCCATGCACTACTGTTAGTATATTTGAAACTGCTACCAGGCTCCCTTTTGATACTGCACCATTGCGGGCTTTTAATTACGACTACAAGGATAAAGCAGTACAGGTGGCAGAGGAAAAAATTAAAAGCCTTGCCAGTTTAATTAAAGCCAACATCAATGTAAAAAAGGTGCAGCATGATAGCCCGATTGCACAATTAATTACCGGTTATAAATTTCCCAACCTCAATTACCTGCAGCAGGATGCGGATGCTTTTAGAGAATGGGTTATCAGCTCTCATGCAAATAAGGATGCATTGGAAGAACTGGTGAAGCAATGGAAAAAACTGAATGAAGACAAAAAAATTGCGGTCTCAGCAACAGAAAAAGATCAACTGAATGCAGCACAGCAGCAACTGGTGGCAACAATGGTGGCGATGGAGAAAAATATGGGGGATGCCATTGCCTATAGTTATGATATTTTATATGCTATACTGCTTGCTTATAAAAGTGTGAATGCGTTTAAAGAAATAACGGCCATGCTTAAACCACTGGTTGAGTCAACGTTTAGCGATAATATTTATATAAAACAACAACTGGCACTTGCATACAATAAAATATCGGAACGGGGCGAAAGTGAAAAAATATTAAAATCGATTACTGCACAGTATGGCCCCGACCCGGAAACCTGTGGGTTGCTTGGTGCTGCATACAAGGGGATGATGGTTGATAATACGGGCAAAATAAAAGAGGCTAGTTACAGGGCCAGGGCAATCGAAGCATACATAGATGGTTTTGATGCTGACCCACGTGATTTTTATCCGGGAATTAATGCGCTTAGCCTGATGTTTTATGGCGATACAAATAAAGAGGTGTATGATAAATATTTTCCGCTCGTGGAGTTTGCAGTAGAGCGTCAACTAAAGAAAAATAAAGATGACTACTGGTTGCAGGCAACTAAACTTGAGCTCGCTATTTTAAAAGATGATATAGCGCAGGCATCAACTACTGTAGCG
>JANMVB010000488.1:0-10329 GCA_031392305.1 Ferruginibacter sp. | reverse complement strand
ATATTTTTTAAAAACGAAATGAGGAATTAATTCTACAGAAGATGTGTAAAAAGAAAAAAATAACCATCCACCTACAATTATTTTAGCCCGGCTCCTTATACCTAACCCACCTCTTAAAATTGCTCTTTATAATTATTTTTTTGTCCCGGCGGTAACGCACAGATGAACATCGTTGCATCGCCCTCTTGTACCAAATACCTATGTGGAACTTTACTTACACAATAACAATTAGAAAGTGACGGCCATTTTGTTACATGTACCCATATCTGCCTCCTTAAATGTTTACAGTAATTTAAAATTTCAGGGGCACTTACAATAATCTATACTACACTAAGAAGGGTGCATTTAAAATTTTCGCGGGCTGGTGGCACACCAGCCCGCGAAAGTCCGTAGTAGGTGTCCTCACACGCCACTACTTTTATTGCAGTAACTACAATTATAAATGCACCCACTAAGAATCATTCGTAATTTTGCAGGTAAGTAAAATTAATTTGCTGAATCACTGTAAGAGGATCAACTAAAATATTACATAAATGGATTTTATAGATTACTACCAAATATTAGGTATCAGTAAAAACGCATCTGAAGAAGATATAAAAAAAGCCTATCGCAAACTTGCAAGAAAACTACACCCGGATGTGAACCCTACAGATAAGGGATCACATAAAAAATTTCAGCAGGTGAATGAAGCAAACGAAGTGTTGAGTGATCCGGAAAAAAGAAAAAAATATGACCAGTATGGGAAAGACTGGCAGCACTCAGACCAGTTTGAAAAAGCTGCACAATCACGGCAGCAGGCTGGTGCCGGTGGTTATTCATTTACGGGAGATGAGGGCCCGGATGACTTTTCCGGTTTTTTTGAATCAATGTTTGGTGGTGGTAAAAGAAGAAGCAGCCAAACAAAATTCAGGGGGCAGGATTATAACAGCGAATTAAAAGTATCGTTGAGAGATGCTTACACCACTCACCAGCAAACCATTAATATTAATGGAAAAAGTGTACGCCTCACCATACCTGCAGGAATAGAAAACGGTCAATCAATAAAGTTGAAGGGTTATGGGGCACCCGGAATAAACGGTGGCCCGGCCGGTGATCTGTATATAACTTTTTCAATTGAAAATGATGCCCGCTACAAAAGATCGGGTGATGATCTTTACCTGACAGAGGAGTTGGATTTATACACTGCTGTATTGGGTGGTGATATTACCATTGATACATTAAGCGGTAAAATAAAATTAAAAATAAAGCCCGAAACACAAAACGGTACTAAAACAAGGCTGAAGGAAAAGGGATTTCCTTTATACAAAAAAGAAGGTCAGTTTGGCGACATGTATATAACCTACAACATTAAGGTACCAACCAACTTAACCGAAAAACAAAAAGCCTTATTTAAAGAATTATCAACTACCACTGATTAAAATTATAAGGTATGCAAACAGAATATTTAATACCGGTTGAAACCTTTTGTATTTATTACGATGTAGAATTTTCGCTTATCTATTCATTGCAGGAAGGTGGCTTAATAGAAATAACCACCAAAGAAGATGCTGCCTATTTATCTGAAAGCAACGTAAAGGATGCCGAATTGTTGGTAAGGTTGCACAATGATCTGCAACTTAACCTGGAAGGCATAGAAGTAGTAACGCATTTGCTGGATCAATTAAAAAAGAAAGATGCACAAATAACTTTGCTTCAAAATAAATTGCGCTTGTATGAAGATTGAGAATGGCATGTGTAGTTTAGCGTTTCTGCAATAGTGCTATGTTAACCACAAAGAAACGGTTACCACAAATACACGAAAGCACAACGCTGAATTTTTATTGAATACGAATGAAGTATTTTTTGCCTGGTGTATCTGTAAAAAACTTGCTGTAGTTTTTTAGAAAAAAATATTTAATCTTTTTAAAAAGCTACAGTGTATTGAAAGCTATACTTTGGGAAAAGTTATATTGAAAAACAAAATGACCAAGGGATGCCGGATAGCAGCGAAAAGCACGGTGATGGCTTGTGCCAGGGCCTTGTGCCGGACTTGCAGCGAATAGCCGGAACAACAGCCTGGTAACGAACTAAAACTCACAGCCCACATACATGAATTAATTTTACCTTATTTTATCACTATGATTTATCGTTAGTAGCTACATCATTATTATTCCTCGATGCATCTAATTTTACTTCCTCTACTTCTCCCTTTATTTTTTCGAGTTTTATATTTTGACGAAGCAGTGCAAAAAGCCCCATGTAAATATTTGCAACCCATACCAAAGCAAAACCTGAGATGATATAACCCCGCCAATCGTTGAACATTAACCGGTAGCCTGTAAGGCACAACATGAGGATTGTTACATAATGACTAAAGCAATATTCGCAGGTAAAAAGATAAAAAAATTTGCGCTGTAGCAAAGATTTGCACCCCTCACTTTTCGATTTACAATAATCCCTTGGCTCCCTGAAAACTTCTTCATGCGTAACTGTCCATGAAATACATGCGATGGCCAGTGGCAAAATAAAAAGCCATATAAACTGAGCAGCCATACTTTAAAATTTAATGGGAACAACTAAAAAAAGAGCTCAATATATTTTATGCGTTGATAAATTTAACCAGGTCTGCGTTTAGTTTTTCCCTATCTGTATAAAATAATCCATGCGGCGCACCTTCATAAACAATGTATTCATTTGAGGGGATTAAAGTGGCTGAAATATCTGATGATGCTTTGATTGGAACAGTTTTATCATCGTCGCCATGTATGATAAGTGTGGGTACATTTACTGAAGCCATTTCGCTGCGAAAATCGGTGGTAGAAAATGCTTTTGCACATTCAAGCGTAGCACGTGGTGAGGCCAATGAACACAACATACTGTAGTAATTAAGCAAGGGTGTGCTAAGCGGATTGTTGAGTAAGGTTACGCCAAAAAAATCTTTACCGAAACCATCTAAAAACCCAATGCGGTCATTTTTTATACGTGTCGCAGTATCATCAAATACTTCCTGTGGGGTGCCCGTTGGATTATCAGGCGTTTTTAACCTGAACGGAGTTATAGATGATATCAACACAGCTTTTGTAACTTTTGCCCCACCATGCCTGCTAAAATATCTTACCACTTCTCCACCACCCATAGAGAAACCAACCAATGTAATATGCTCCAGTTTAAGATGATCAATAATTGCCTTCAAATCATCCGTCATTGTATTATAATCATATCCGGTCCAGGGCTGCGATGATTTACCAAAACCCCTTCGATCATATGCAATTACCCTGCAGCCATTATTTACAAGT
Organism: Ferruginibacter sp.; assembly: GCA_031392305.1. Classification (GTDB taxonomy): domain Bacteria; phylum Bacteroidota; class Bacteroidia; order Chitinophagales; family Chitinophagaceae; genus Ferruginibacter. The sequence goes on along the minus strand of JANMVB010000488.1, from coordinate 7,054 downwards.
GCATTTACCTGGTACTCCCACATATCATTGTTAAGTGGCCAGCCATGTATCAGTATAACGGGTTTACCCTGTCCACAATCCCTTACGTATAAACGAACACCAGGTGCTACCTGTATATATTCATTGGAAGTTGGCCCTTGCCCGGCATCAACGTTTAATGCTGTATCGCTTACCAAATTTTCGCTGTTCAGCAAGTCGTCGGTTGTTAAGGAATTTTCTGTATTCATAGTACGTTTATTAGTTTTAATAAAGACTGATTGGTTAAGCAAATACTTTAGTGCTTACGATTTTTTGCCACCTCTGATGATTGCAACAAATAACAGAATAAAAACTGCACCGCCTACAACCCATACCCACGGCTGCCTGTACCAATCATCATTTCCCTTATTTATGTTTAAATCTACTTCTACTTTTTTATCCTGGGCCCAGGCAATAGATTGTACAAAAAATGCTGACAAGATTAAGCAAAGCATTTTGTAATTTTTTGGGAGAATAATTGCTAATTTCATTTTCGTTTTTTTTAAGTAAAGAAATGGGTTATTAAAGTGCGTAAAGATGCTATAAATTATACGCCATGTTGTTATATAACTATAATAAATAATTACATAATTCCCACTTTCTATAAACGATAAGCTGAATGTAACCAATGAGGAGCTAAAGCCTGTTATTACAGGCTGTCAATAATTTTCATTATTGTTTAGATCAAATAGAGAAACAGATGAATAAATTGAATATTATTTTTCTTCAGGAATAAAAATCATTGAGATAGAATTTACGCAATGCCGGGTATTTTTAGCGGTAAATCTTTCACCCTTAAAAACATGGCCAAGATGGGCATCACAATTAGCACAAAGAATTTCAATCCTTTGTCCATCGGCATCAGGTAAATGTTTTACTGCACCGGGTAATTCATCATCAAAACTTGGCCAACCGCAATGAGAATCAAATTTGTCTTTCGATAGATACAGGGGCGTATTACATCTTCTGCAAATATAAGTACCGGGTTGTTTATTGTCAGTATATTCCCCTGTAAATGCCCGCTCTGTACCCTTGTTTATAATTACCCTTTCCTCTTCTTTTGTTAATTTATTGTATTGCATTTGTAACTATTTTAATTGTAAAAATTGAAGCATAAAATTACTAAGTAGTTGATAGTTTCTAAATATTTCTGCTATAATTTCTTGCTAATCCTTTTATTTACAAAAAAAGTACCATTTAGCAATAATTGCCAAATGGTACTTTAACTAAGGGGAATTTAGATCTTAAAGCGAGTTTATCATTATCCATTCTATTGATCCTGAAATTTTTTTGGAATGATAAGTAGAGAAGTTCCGAAGACAAGAAATTGAGGGGAGCCAGAAGTATAATGTAAAGTTCAGTAAAAAGATTAACTCAATCACAATTATTGATTTGCATAATTCACAGGTAGAAGATCCGTTGATTTGGACACTTTTAATAATTATTAAAAAAAACTGTCAGTTTAGGCACTAAAAAAGTGTTTACCCGATATCTCCATATTTTTTTATTTGTGCTTCCATTTTTCGAAAAAGCAAAATGCTTGAAATTGTTTTTCTTAATCTAAGAAAGGCAGTTTCATTTTTTACTACATAATCGTAAGCCTCGTGGTGCATACAGTTTACAGCTACCTCTATGCTATCCTGGGATGATAACATGATAACCGGGATTTCATGGTACAAACTTTTAATGGTATCCAGTGTTTTTAATCCATTCATTACTTCATCATTAAGGCCTTCAAGGAAATAATCCAGTACAATCAAATCCGGCCTTAAAGAAAGATTTTCAATGCAACTTTCGCCGGATGAAAATGTAACTATTTTAAACCCTTTGTCTTTTATAAACTCTGCCTCAAATAATTTAAGAAAAAGCAAATCATCATCAACGCAGAAAATAACTGTTTTGTTTTTTTTCTTCATGGGTTACATATAAGGGTGTGCAAATAATCATGCATTCAATACTGATGTGAGCAGGCTTCTTACATTTTTACGGGAAATATTGGTAATAATATAAAATACTTACTCTTGATGCTGGTTTATCTATTGATACTACTATTCAATTTATGAAAAATAATTGTGTATCCAAAAGACAAATCCAAATTTAACCGGATTAATACCTTTATTAGTAAACAGTTTGATAACGACAGGTGGGGACATAAATAAACTTTGTAATAAAAAACATGACATTCAACATACACGAAGTTTATTGGTAATTCAATTCATTTTTGTGTAAGAAGTAACAGCTCCTGCTGCAACTCAGTATAAATATTATTGCAGGTTGTTTCAAGTTCGTTAATTAATACTTCAATAAGTGGGTTGCTTTCGTTTAACGCTGCCAGTTCTTCTATTTTCCTTGCTTTAACTTCGTACTCATTTTTTACCCCCAATACTTTAAATGAAGGAGTTATTTTATGGGCAGCGGCCTGCACTAATTTCCAATTAGATGCTGCCAATCCCTTCTTCATTGCCGCTACCAGACCTGGAGTTTGCGCAAGGTAAATATTGATCAATTCTATTATTAAGGCAGGGTCAGATTTGGCATGCTTGTAAAGAAAATTCAGATTGGAATATTTTTCCACGTTTTTTTTCATCTCACAGAATTTAATTTCTTTGCATACCATGCAATTTCTGCATCACTCAGCTTCTTTTCTTAAATCAATTATATTGAGTGGCTTTGTAAACATTATTAAGGAACCATCGGCATTATACGTCCATAATTCCTTTGGCCTGTCACAATAAAGCTCAACGCCATTACCATCAGGGTCATCCAGGTAAATAGCTTCTGATACGCCGTGGTCGCTTGCACCTGTGAGTGGATATTTTGCCTGTATTAATCGTATAAAAATTTTAGCGAGTTCTTTTCTTGAAGGATAAAGTATTGCAGTATGATATAAGCCAACACTGTTTACGGATGAGGGAGGAGCCCCTTCGCTGTGCCAGGTATTTAGACCAATATGGTGATGATAGCCACCGGCAGAAATAAATGCTGCCTGCGATCCATAAGTAGTGGTCACTTCAAACCCCAGTAAATCACAATAAAATTCCAGTGCTCTTTCCAGGTTAGAAACTTTTAAATGAACATGCCCAATCCTTGTTTGTGCAGGTATGCTATAATTATCGTTCATTCAGTAAATATTATTTTGATTATGTACAAAATATAAAACGAACATTGGCTTATTTTTAAAGATGGCTATTAATAGAAATTTTTAAAAAAATTATTAGCAAAATTTGGTAATTCTTCATTTTGAACTAACCTTATGCCAGGCCTTTTTTTGGCGCCGTTTTAGTTGGAATTATAAAAAGCGGAATGGTGGTATGGTGCAATACTTTTTCTGAAATACTACCCATCAAAATTTTATCGAGCCCTCTTCGGCTATGTGAGCCAAGTACTATAATATCTGCATCCATTTCCTTAGCCGCCCTTAATATTGCGTCTGCACAATCACCCTCTTCCACAATTATTTGAATGGCCTCATCATTCAAATGCTTTTTTGTTTGTTCCAAAAAATTTAGCGATGCATTTCTAAGTTCAACAACATCTATTATGGGCATCATATCAGGTGAGCTAAACCCCGTATATCCCATCACAGGAGAATAATCTAACCCGGTATAATCAACAGCATCTGCAATAACATGAATTAGTATTGCTTCTGCATTCGTTGCCTTTGCAAGGGCATAACCTTTTTCTGCTATTTTTTCTGCACTCGGATTATAATCGAGTGCTATCAATATCTTTTTCATTGTTTAAAAATTTTAGGCTAAATGAATAGTACAAATTTACGATGTAGTATTATATATCATTGTGAAAAAGAATAACAGAAAAATAAAATGAAGAAAGTAAAACGGCTGCAATAATATTGGGCTATCAGGTTCAGTATCATTACCAAACAGTTTGTACCTTCCGCTGGCAGATGCAAGTCCGGCACAAAGCCCGTCCACAAACCCTCACCGTGCTTTTCGCTGCTATCCGGCATCCCTTCAGCATAATTTTTTCAATCGGGCTTTTATCCATAGTATGTCTTTCATCAATCAAGATGGAAAAACAGAGCTGAATATCTCTTTGCTTTTAATTTTTTTTAAAAGAGGATTACTCCACTAACAAATATTATTGGGGTGGCTGATAGTATTTTGAGTTTATAATTAAACATCTCCCCGGCGAATAACTTTTAATAAAACAGCAATAATAGCTATCACCAATAGTATGTGAATTAATCCACCGGCATGGTACCCGAGGAAGCCAATAGCCCAGGCAATAACAAGTATAACTGCAATTACCTACAATAAGTTTCCCATAATAATGATTTTTTAAGTTAAAGTATTTTAGTTGGGTTACTCTGTAAACTTTGCCAATTTTAAAAACCACACCCTGTATTAAAATTACCTCCTAGCCCTTTTTTCTGAATCTTCTTATATTTTTTTGAGTAAATTATTCTACAATAAAAACAGTATTTTAGAAAAGGCAACTATATTTTGTACCAGGTTTGTAACAACCTATCAAACTATTTAATGCAGGTATTATTGGGTGCATTTAAAATTGTCGCTTCTCCAATAAAGATATTGGTCGGTGAGGAGGCCGACACCGGCTCGCTGCCTGGCTGGTACCTTCACCGGCCAGCGACATTTTACATCTACCCGTATTAGTTCTATTTGATACGCTTTGTTTCAAAAGATCGGGTAACAAATAATGCACGTATATTTAAAACCTGCCTGGCACTGTTAGCGTTAATAAAATATCTTGGCAGGATTTTTAAAACATTTATGCCGGGCAAAAAATCAGCAGCATTTTTAATAGCCATCGTGTTATTGAAAAAAACACCCTATTGAAGTTGTATATTATTTACAAATAACATTATAATGAAAAAAAGAGCACTCGGTATATTCACGTTTATAAAAAAAGTAATACTCGAGTTTATTGATGATAATGTAATGAAATACGGGGCATCACTTTCTTACTATACGGTATTTTCATTAGCGCCCATGCTCATCATTATCATTGGTATTTGCGGTTTACTTTTTGGAAGGGAGGCTGTGCAGGGCCAGGTATATTCAGAAATAAAAGACCTGGTAGGGAATGATGCAGCCTTGCAGATTCAGGATACTATAAAGAACATACATTTTACAAAAGATACCCCATTGGCTACAATAACCAGCATAATCATTTTGCTTATTGGCGGCACCGGTATTTTTGGTGAAATACAGGATTCATTAAACAGGATTTGGGGATTAAAAGTAAAAACAAAAAAAACCTGGTGGAAACTGATCCTGAGCCGGCTCTTATCTTTTTCTATCATTATAAGTCTTGGCTTTGTATTAATGGTATCCCTGCTTTTAAATGCCCTGATAGCAATTGTTGGTAACCGGCTAAACAATATTGTTTCGGGTGTGGGTAAAGTATTTATCCCGGTAATAGATAACCTGCTTACGTTTTTCATTACCACACTTTTATTTGCAATTATCTTTAAAGTACTTCCCGATGCAAAAATAAAATGGAAAGATGTTACCATTGGAGCGTTTATAACTGCCATCCTGTTTACCCTCGGTAAAATTGGCATTGGGCTTTACCTGGGACAAAGTAATATGGCAACAATATATGGTGCTGCAGGCTCTGTTATAATAATTATGGTATGGGCATATTACAGTTCGGTAATACTTTATCTTGGGGCTGAGGTTACTAAAGTGTATGCCACACAATATGGTGGCAAAATTCAGCCAAACGAATATTCAGAATGGATAATTACCGAACAGATACCGGTTGCAAATGTTACATTGAAAGAGGAAGTTTTGAATTAGTACTTGAGGTTACGCAGTTGGCATGTTTTAGTTATAATGCAGGTAAAGTTCCACATAGGTATGCCGTACAAGGGAGTGACACAACGATGTTGACTATTGCTTGTTTTGCCCGGACAAGAATTTATAAAATGTTTTTAGTATTAGCACTTTCTAATTTTACTGCTTTTTTTCAAGAAAGTTTTTTAACCCATCCAGAGCCTGTTCATAACCGCTGCCGGTTAGTTTGTCAATAAAAATTCCGTAAACTTTTTGCCAGGGGTACCATTGTAGTTTTGTAATTGCCCGCCACTCTACCTGTATGGAATGTTGCTCCGGCAACGATGTAAAAACAAGCTCGTTGCTGATATCATTTTCTCCCTTTGCCCTGAGATCAAATTTTACTGAAGCTGTATCAACAGCCGTAACAGACAATTGCGCTATGCTGCCACGATGAAGAATAGTACAGGTTTTAATGATAACATTTGAAGTATCCGGGCAGGTAAGTTTTGCAGAATCGCTTTTAAATACAGGGTGCCAGTTAATCCAATTTTCTATATGTGCCGTTTGTTTCAAAACTTCTGCCATGGTTACATTATAAATCACGGTAGCCCGGGATACCCTTACCCTTGATGGTATTAACAGCGAGAACAAAGTAATTACAATAAATAACCCGGTAAAGCCCACCAAAAATGCTTTAATAATTTGTTTGATTTTTATCATTATTCCCATTTAAAAACTTTGATGGCAACTGCATACACAATTACACACCACAATAACATAATGCCGATTTCATTTCTTACATCCCATAAATTTTGCCCTTCAAAAGCTACTGCACGCATGGCAGTATTTAAATGAGTAAGGGGCAATGCTTTGGAGATTGGCTGCAGCCATTTAGGAAAAGCCTCTACACTAAAAAATGTGCCCCCGAGCAAAAACTGTGGTAAGGTGATGAGGTTGGCAAATGGCGGTATGCTGCTATCATTTTTTGCCAACCCGCTAACAATAAAACCCAACCCCATAAAAACGATGAGGCCTATAAAACTAAGGGTTAACATTTCTAATAAAGTAACTACACCGTTTACCAGCGTATAGCCGAAAAAAAACCGTCCGGCAAGTATAATTACAATAGCAGTTATCATTTGAAAAATTACCCTTGCCAACCCTTCGCCCAATACTATGTAGGTACGGCTGATGGGTGTGGCAAAAAAACGTTTTAATACAAGTGTGTTGCGCAAATTAAAAAACATAAATGCTACACCAAAAACGCCGGA
>JANMVB010000475.1:0-7138 GCA_031392305.1 Ferruginibacter sp. | reverse complement strand
CTTCCTGCGAGGGTGAAATACCGGTGAGGGCCTTAATATAATCCAGGGTTTGTGGTACTCTTTTCATCTTTGCCAGTTCATCTATACAGGGATGCTCAAAACTGATTTCCAGGTTGAGCACTCCGGGTTCTTTTAAGCGGGGTGTGCTGAGGCAGAAGGGACGTTCGTCATTATTGGTGATCCACATGCTGATGCTCTGCGAATCACGGTTGTAAAACTCACTTTTATACAGCAGCGATTCAAAGAAACGGAAGCCGGGGTTATTGTTGCTGTCGTAATACAACTCTACATAGCCTTTTAGCAGCTCGGGTACTTTGGGGTACAGGGTTTCGAGCCCAAAACCTTTGGCTTCGGCTATCAGCATTTTATCGAGCTCTTTTACGGCTTTGGCAAACTGTATTACTTTGGCCTGCTTTTGATGCGACTCCTGCTCCAGGGCGGTGATTTCTTCTATGCGGCCACCGCCAAAATCCATAAAAGGGCCTCCCCGCATTTTTGGATTGAGCACTGCCTCGGCATGTATCTGCGGGGCAGCCAGGTATGATTCGATGATGGTGAGGTGGCGGTTTACGATGTTCATGGCGGCGGTGGCTGGGGAGATTAAATGACTCCAGGCGTACCACTTGTCAACCAAAGGCTCCAGTACCACATTGGGTTTCAGGTACATTTTTGTGTTGCTCATAACTTGCTAAATATGTGTTTTATGAAGATATAATTTTCTTGAAATAATTTCTACGATCCTGAATGCATGTTGAAAAATGAAAAAATGTTTACCGGGCAATCTTTTAAAATCTATAATATGGCTCGTTTCTTTTTGCCACAACTGAATATCTTCCATTTCCATATCTTCCTCGGTTCCGGTTACAACAGTAATGGGAATATCCAATGGCGGTTTTTCCTCATAAATATAATTTTCGCTTATTTTGAAATCAGAACGAAGAATGGGCTCGAAATAGTATAGCAATTCTTCGTTATTTAAAATTTCTTCCGGCATTCCATCCAGGTCCCTCACTTCTTTTATGAAATCTTCTTTGTTTAGCAAATGCCTTTTCTTTTCTGACCGTGACAAAGCTGATGGTCCGGTAGTACCGGTGATGAATATATGCGATGGTGCCTGGTGCCCATTTTCTATTAGTTTCCTTGTGAGCAGATAGGCCATCAGGCCGCCGAGGCTATGCCCGTAAATTGCATATTTATCCTCCCCAACCAATGGGGCCACCTGGGTATAAAGATCATGGGCAAGTGCTTCAATATCAACCGGCAGGGGTTCTCTCATCCTGGTACCCCTGCCCGGGTAATCAAGCGTAATAAGATTTAGGAAGGAAGGTGCCTTTTCAACAAACTCACGATAAGAATATTTGTTACCCCCTGCAAAAGGCAAACAAAAGAGATTTGTTGTTTTTTTCATTCAGCTAAATATTTTGGATTGGGTGATGATAACTGTGGGATAAGGTTTGGGTAAGCCTGGTTGATTAAACCTGTTTCCTGTTAATAAACAATACAAATTCAAAAAAAATCAATACCTGTTTTCAGATAGATCCTGGTAGGATTTGCACTGCAAAATAATTAAAAAATTTAATAATGCTGAAGGCTGAAGGTGCAGCACCTAAAAATTTCTAATATCGTAATGAGAAAAAGCCTGGGAGCCGAGAATAATATTTTAGTGTAAGTGAGAAGTTTTATAATCCACACTGCGGTTTACAAATGAATATCCGTTACTTCAAAAGGCGGCAATGGTTCATTGGTGCATAGGTGACAAATGTGGGTGGGGTCTAATTTTACTTCCTGCAATAACCAGTATACATTCTCCCAGGCAATGGTATTATTCAAAATTACAACCTGGTTGAGCGACACGTTGAGGCCCGAGCCGATTACCTTCAAAAAAGCTTCTTTCTTTGTCCAAAGCGAGTAAAAAGCGTGTAACCTGTCGGGTGAATTTAAAACTGCCTGCCACTCTTCATCATAAAAAAAATCTGTAAAATCTGTGAGCGGAATGTCATTAATTTCTTCCACGTCTATGCCTACCTGGTGTGTTTGGCTAATGGCGCAAATAGTGTATTGCCCGGAGTGGGAAATGTTGAAATTGAGGGAATGATTTTCAAAATACGGTTTTTGATAAGCTGAATATTTTAACCCGTCAAGTGAGTGCCCGGAAATATTGAGTGACCCAAGCCCTTTTTTCAGCAAGATATTTCCAGCTAAAGAACGTTCGGCATCCTGCCAGTTTTTATAAGCCAGTATTTTTTTTTGAATGAAATTGGGGAGCTGCTGCAGGTACAAATCAAATGCCTGTGAAGACAACCTGCCCGAAGATTTATAAAAAAAAATATGCACCATAAATAAGCCAGGAATGAAACATGAAATTATCTGTAATTTTTTAGATACCAGCAAGTGATTTAGCTATTTTTAGGTAGTACCCATTTCCGCAGGGATGGTGATGCTGAAAGTAGTGCCCTTGCCCAATGCTGAATTAACGGATATAGAAAACCCATGATACAATGCAATACTTTTTACGATAGACAAGCCAAGGCCAAAGCCTTCACCATCTGTATTGCCCGATTTTTTAAATCGGTTGAAGATTGTTCCCAGTTCTTCCTGCCGTATGCCGATGCCGGTATCTTTTATTAAAATGGTGCAGGGTCCGCCATGTTCATACTGTTCATGAATGCTGATACTACCATTCAATTTATTATACCGGATGGCATTGTTAATGAGGTTGTACAAAAGTTGAAAAACCAAATCGTGGTTTACCTGTTTTACAGTCACTTTTGCTGAAATGTTATTGGTGAATTTAATTTCGTTTATCTCCAGCCGGTGCGAAAGTTCGTCCATTACTTCTTCAACCAAACTGCGAATATTTATAGTATCATTTTTTGCAAACTGGTCATTTTCAATCCGTGAAATATACAGTAATGAGTGCACAATTTTTTTAAGCCTGTTGAGCGTTTTCATCATGGCAGATATTTTATCCTGCTGGCTATCGCTGATGGATTCATCCACCATCATGTTTTCAATATTTGTTTGCAGGATGCTGATTGGTGTCATCAGTTCATGAGATGCATTGCTTGTAAATTCTCTTTCTTTATCAAATGCTTCATGAATTTTTTCCATTAAACTAATGAGCGAACGATCGAGAAATTTAAAATCAGAAGTGGAAGTTTTAACCGGTGAAAGTAATTCCTTAAACGGAAATTTTTTATCAACCAGTTTGGTGGCTACAATTTTGCCGAGTGGCCGCAGTAAAATATTGGTGTACAACAAATCTATGAGGATACTGATAGCGATTAACCCGATCAACACATATAGTGTAAACCTTTGCAGCAGGGTATTGTACTGGCCAATGGCTGCGGTGGTTTTACCAATTTCAAGCAGGTAATTTTTATTGGCGTAAGTTAAAGCGTGTGTAAGTACCCGGTAGTTAAGCGTATCATTTTCAATGATGCGCTGCGAAGTTTCGATGGTATCTTTTATTAGTTGGTCAGCGGCCGGAAAAAGAGAAATATATTCTTCCTTCAACATGGTGTAGCTGCCATAAGCACTGTCGCCCTGCAAATAATAATCTACCCCATTTTTTTGAATTACAGCAACTACCTTTTGCTTTTGTTGCTGCAAATAATAATTGGTGTATTGAAAACTCACCTTACCCACAAGCATTGGAAGCAGCACCACAAAAAGAATTACGATCAATAATTTTGAAAGCGTAATAAAGAGTGTGAGTTTGGTGAGGAGCTTCATCCGAAAATTAAATGGTTTTAAAATTATTGTCCGGGCTAAAAAGCAATGGGCAACATTCTTGCGTCGCACTCTTGTACTGCATACCAATGAGGAACTTTGCCCACCTTATTTTTAAATTTCATTTTTGTTTCATCATTAAAAAACGATTGCCAGTCAAAAACTTTTTTGAGTTATTTATCTTACTGGTTATATGGCAGGTAATGTTGCCATTTTGTATTCAGTACAAGTGAGTGACACAACGATGATGCCATGAAAATCTTCTGCCTGATAAATAATAATTTGTATTTATATTTTTATTTTATACCCAATTCCCCTCAGTGTTTGCAACCAATCAACAGGTGCATGGGCTACCATTTTTTTACGGATATTTTTTATATGCACATCAATATAATTTGAGTCGTAATCATCATCAGAAAAATTGCCCCAGATGTGCTCGCTTAGCTGAAACCTGGTAAGCGGCCTGTTTTTATGCAACAACAAATAACTCAGCAGGTCAAATTCTTTACGGGATAAGTTGATGTCCTGGTCCTCGTACCATACGGCCCTCTTATTCAGGTCTAAATTGAATTCGCCCAATTCAATCACCGGATCGTTGTTGCCCGATTTACGGCGGGTAATAGCTTGCATCCTCGATTGTAGTTCCAATAGCGAAAAAGGCTTGGCGAGGTAATCATCTGCACCCAGGTCAAGGCCTTTTATCCTGTCTTCAAGATCGCCCCTTGCTGTTAAAATTATATAAGATGCATTAGGGCAAACCTTCTTTGTTTCGTTCAATACCTGCAGGCCATCTTTGTCTGGCAAACCGAGGTCGAGCAAAATAAAATCGTATTCATTTTCTTCCATCAGCAGGTTACCCTCCTTTGCAGAATAAGCAATATCGCATAAGTAAAAAGCCTTTTCCAAAAAAGCACACATTTCCTTCGCCATGGCTTTTTCATCTTCAATAATTAATACTTTCATAGATATCAGAACTGGTAATAAAAACTAAGCGTTACAAATGAATTGTTCTTTCCGGCACCACTTTCAGCCTCATTGCTTAAGACAGATAACTGGTATGCAGCTTCAAGTACATAATGCGATCTGTTATAAGCCAGGGGCAATTTGAAATTGTATGACAATATATTAAACGAAGTTTTTGCAACTGTATTGCTGGTGCCACCCTGCGATGAACCGCCGCCGTTTAAAGGATTAGAAATAATACCCAATAAACTATCACGTACTTTTTGCTCAGTAAGATAGGTTTGATAAAAATGTTGTGTGCCTGCCACTATATCTGCTGAAGGGTTGATGGTTACAATATCTTTTTTGCCAATACTAAAGAGGTTGATTGATTTTGATAATGCCCCGGTGGCAAATCCATCATTTGTTTTGCCAAAAGCATAGTCGCCGATGAGGCTAACATTTATCCAGTTCTCATGTGTTAAGGAGAAGCTTACATTATCTGCATTGCCTGCCTGTAGCAAAGCTGAATTGGCGGGATAAAAACTATGGCTATAACTGAGATCTGCAGTTAATCTTTTACTTAATTTTAAATTAACCCCGGCTCCCAGGCTTGATGCAGAAACTGAATTGGTTTGCTCTTTCAATAATTTATAAGCCTGGCCTGTTAAATAAAACCCTGACTTAAAACGATAGTTGGCTGCCACGGCTATATAGGAAGTATTTTCATCAGATTTTTGCCCATAGTAACTTGCATTGTTGGCATACACTGCGCCAAGCGTTAAGGTATTCTTTTTAGGAATGATGCTATCTTGTTTTAATAAGGTTGTATCTGTTTGGGCAAAACCAAGTACACTATATAAAGTAGCTGTGGTAAAAATTATAAATGACTTCATGAGGTAAACATTTTTGTTATCAGAGTATTTTAATAACGGGTTTGATAATTTTGGGCTTAATTATTTTAATGGGTTTCACTTTTACATTAACCGGAATGGGCACGGGCTGTTTGCGTGACCTGGGTACTTCTTTTATGATGCTTTCAGTTGATTTATTTGTAGGAGTTTCCGGGCTGGTAACTTTTGCAGGAATTGTATCCAATCGTTGCAAACAAGTGTTGGCATGTGTTAAACTAAAAACTGCTACGGCATGATGGTCACCTGCTTTTAAACATAAGGGGAAGGCTGCTACCAAAACAACCATTATGATACCTACAAAAAATTTAAAACATTTCATTGCAATTTTTTTAAAACAGTTTCTGCATCATAAATGATGCAGAACCTGTTTGGTGCTTATTTAATTCTAATACCGCTGGTTGCTTTCACACGGGTATTTACCTTTACGGAAGCGGGCCGGGGTTTTACTGAATGAGCAGCAGCGGTGCCTGCTTTAACAGTGGTTGCAGAGGAAGCATTTATTTTTTCATTCGATTGTACGATTACTTTAGTTACACCGGTTTTTACCTGGTTGCTGTTATTTACAACAACGGCTGAAGTTACATTTACATTGTTTTTCACTTCGTTTTTCATTTGATTGGTTTGCTCTTTAATATCTGTTGAAGACAAGGTTGCCCCGCCAGCTACATACGCATTTTCCTGTATTTTATTGTTCTTACCTTCTGCACTTACGTTGGTTTCAGATTGGGCATTTGCAGAAACGGTTGCATCTTTATTAAGGGCTTTTTTACCCTGCTCTTCAGTGGTATTTACCTTTTCGACTGTTGCTTCTTCTTCAGCAGCAACCGTAGCTTTACTTTTTTCGGCAGTAGCCCGGGCTTTTTGCTTTGTACTGTTTACTTCATTTGATTGAATACTGGTAGAGGAAGAAGCACTACCTGCGCTTTTTACTTCGCTGTTACCTTTTTCAGTATGCAGGGTAGTTGCATTTTTTACTGACTCCTGGTTTTTTACAGTTGTTTGTGCAAAGGTGGCTGCAGATAATAAAATGGCTGCAGAAAATAATAATGTCGTTTTCATAATTTTTGTTTTTTTAAATTTTTATAATTGATTACAAAACAAACTTAGAACCCCAAGATGAAGCGAAAATGAAAAAACAAAAAGTTTTAAAAAAAATGGGGGCAGGAAATGGGGAGTGTTATTGCAGGAGGTTGGAGTTATTCTCTTTTTTTGAAAAAGAATTATACCAGAATAAATAATGTAATTAAATGCGGTAAGTAAAAACAGAAATTAATTAGGTTCCTGTTTTGAACTGGCTGGGACTCGAACCCAGTACCCTCTCGATAAAAATCGGGATGCTCTGCCAACTGAGCTACCTGATTCTATAAACAAAAAAATATGGAAATAAAAAAGCCCCTGAGTTTACAGAGGCTTTGTGAACTGGCTGGGACTCGAACCCAGGACCCATACATTAAAAGTGTATTGCTCTACCAACTGAGCTACCAATTCATTTTATATTTTCCAGAACCCTTCCGATTTATCGGAATGCTCTACCAACTGAGCTACCAATT
>JANMVB010000443.1:0-4516 GCA_031392305.1 Ferruginibacter sp. | reverse complement strand
AGTTTTATTTGTTTCAAGTTGATCGTAAGGAACCTCAAATTCTATTGATTCAAAAGGAGATGTTTTTATTATTGATACGCCGCTTTTTTGCAATTGGATAGTAAATTTTTTAAAAAATCTTCGTGATGTAAAAGTTTGATTTAGCATTTATTGCGTTCTTTTTATTTTTTAAAATGAGTAGAATATACTTTGGCGGGCTTACATAAAATCTCCAATAAAAACCCAAACCCCAAAACAGCAAACTGAAAACCCAAACCCAAAACCCCTACGGCACATTAATATATTTATGTATCTGCAACGACAACTCCCACTTTGGATGTTGCTTGATGTATTCAATTATCAGCGGCGTAACGATGGATGCCCTATCCCATTCGGGTTGTAAAAACAATTTGCATTGCGGCGATACCATTGCTGCATATTGCTCTGCCCATTTGAAATCTGATTCGTTGAAAACTACCACTTTTAATTCGTTTGCAAATGGCACCATTTCAGGCAAGGGTGATTTAAATTTTTTTGGTGAGAGGCAAATCCAGTCAAGCGTACCGCTGAGGGGATAAGCACCGGAGGTTTCAATATTTGTTTCGAAACCTTTTGCTTTTAAGGCAGCAGTGAGGTGGGTAAGGTTGTGCATTAAAGGTTCGCCGCCGGTGATGACTACCAGTTTGGCGGGAGTGTTTGCAACCATTGAAACAAGGTCGCTAACGGCAACCAATGGGTGTTTTGAAACATCCCAGCTATCCTTTACATCGCACCATACACAGCCCACATCGCAACCGCCGAGGCGAATGAAATAGGCTGCCCTTCCCTGGTGGAAACCTTCGCCCTGTATGGTATAGAAATGTTCCATTACAGGGAGCGATGGAATAATTATAGTATCTGTTTGATTCATTTTATTTCTGCGAAACGTATTTATATTGTGTAGGTAAAGTACCACATTGGTATGCGGTACAAGTGAGTGACACAACGATGACGCCATGAAAACAAATGCCGGTTCAACCCTAATCTTTATTTTTTAAAATGCAGGCGTTGAAGGTATTCATCATCAAAGCAGCAATGGTCATGAGGCCAACACCCCCGGGCACGGGAGTAATATAACTGCACTTAGGCGCCACGTTTATAAAATCAACATCGCCCTTTATAGCAAACCCACTTTTCTTGCTGGCATCGGGCACACGGGTAATGCCCACGTCAATCACCACCGCATTTTCTTTTACCATATCCGCAGTTAAAAAACCGGGGCGGCCCAAAGCCGCAACGATAATATCTGCCTGCAGGCAAAGTTCTTTTAAATTATGCGTATGGCTATGGCAAACCGTAACGGTGCAGTTTCCGGGGTTGGTATTGCGGTTCAGCAATATGCTGATGGGCCTGCCTACTATATTACTTCTGCCAATTACTAAGGCATGTTTACCTCGGGTTTCTATTTTATAATGCTCCAGCATCATCATGATTCCATAAGGCGTTGCCGGGATAAAAGTTGGCAGCCCCTGTACCATTTTACCCACACTCATGGGGTGAAACCCATCCACATCTTTACCCGGGTCAATCAGGTTGATAATTTTTTCTTCGCTGATTTGTTTGGGCAGCGGTAATTGTACCAATATGCCGTCTATATCATCATCCGCATTTAATTTCTCAATTGTTTCAATCAGTACGGCTTCTTCGGTTGAAGCATCGAGGCGAATAAGCGTACTGGTAAAACCAATTTCTTCGCAATTTTTTACTTTGCTGGCCACATAAGTTTCGCTGGCCCCATCGGCGCCAACCAGCACTGCCGCAAGGTGGGGCGTTTTTTTACCTGCTGCCCTCAGGTGTGCTGTATTTTCTTTTACCGTATCCTTTACAGCCTGAGATACAATTTTACCATCTAAAATTTGCATGCCGCAAAAATAACTGATAAATTGATAATGGATAATTGAATAATGGATAATGGATAATGGATAATTGATAATTCGGCTAATGAAAAACACTGTTGAGTAATTATTGTTCGGGCATTGGTTTTTCATGGGAACATTGTTGCGTCGCACACTTGTACGTCATACCAATGTGGAACTTTACCCACGTGATAATTAACTCAAACATTTGCTACTACTTTTGAAGACGTTGAGGATTTGCCGATTGCTCTGTAAACTCCCCGGACAAAGGCATAACAATTAGTTACCTGATTTATCTTTATATTGCCAATAATAAAACTGCCACTGTTTTGAGAAAAAATCTATTTACCTCTTGTTGTCTTTTATTTCTATTTGTTCAGATTGGTTTTTGCCAGTCATTACGCCAGCCCATTTCGGCTATTTATATTGGGCTGGGGTCTTATAGTACCCAACATAGTGATGTGTTTTCATTTGTAAATAACCAGGCCGCTTTGGCACAAACAAAAAATGCTGCAGCCGGTGTGTATGGCGAGCGCAGATTTTTACTGGCAGCTACCAGTATGTATGCCGCTGCTGTGGCCATTCCTACCAAAATGGGCAACTTTGGCGTAAACTTAAAATATGCCGGGTTCAAAAATTTCAACGAAAATCAAATAGGCTTGGCTTATGCCCGTAGCCTGGGTGATAAAGTAGATATTGGCGTACAGTTTAATTACTATGGTTATAAAGTGCCCTCGTACACCAGTGCCAATACCGTCAATTTTGAAATTGGTGCCATTGTGCATTTAACCAGCCAGTTAAATGCCGGTATCCATGTATATAACCCGGTGGGTGGCACCTTTTCTAAAACAGATGAAAAGCTTACCTCGGCATATAAAGTTGGATTAGGTTATGATGCATCCGACAGGTTTTTTGTAAGTGCCGAAATAGTGAAAGAAGAAGATTACCCGGTAAATTTAAATGCAGGTATCCAGTACCAGTTTGTAAAGCAGTTTTTTGCCCGGGCCGGCATTGCATCGGCTTCATCAACAGCTTATGCTGGTGTAGGTATTAGCTGGAACAATCTCCGGCTCGATATCAGCGGCAGTTATCATCCGCAGCTTGGCTTATCTCCCGGTTTATTGCTGATTATGAATTTTGGAGAAAATAAATAAACCAGCTTCTGCAATCAAATTAAAATTTTCACTTTCATAGTAATGGCTGCAATTAAAAAAATATTAACTGGTAGTTTTATCAATTGTAAAAATGGCATTTGCAGCCATGCTTTTACTATGTTGTTTTTCATGCTATTTTGCAGCAGCGCAAAAGCACAGGTGCCGGAAACACCCCCTGCCACAAATATCGGCGAGCAGCAACTGGAAGCTATTACAGAAAATAATGAAGATGTTGAAACGGAAGATGATTCTTTTTTGCAATCGATGCGCCAGTTTTTAAGAAACCCGATCAACCTCAATTCATCGGATGCAACAGGGCTGCGGGAGTTATCTGTATTAACGCCGGTACAAATTCAAAACATCATTTCTTACCGTAATTTATTTGGCAACTTTATTCATATCTACGAGCTGCAGGCAGTGCCTGGCCTGGATGTGATTACCATCGAAAGAATAAGGCCTTACGTTACCGTAAGCGTTCCGCAAAATGTTATTACCTCTATCAGCGAACGGTTGCGGGGTGGCACCAATTCTATATTGGCAAGGGTTACGCAGGTGTTGGAAGAACAAAAAGGTTTTAAACTTGATCCGGCAACCACCAATAATTATTATCCCGGCAGCAGGCAGCGGTTGTTTGTACGCTATAAATACCAGTTTAAAAATTTACTGCAATATGGTGTTGTTGGTGAAAAAGATGCCGGTGAGCAATTTTTTAAAGGGGCACAAAAAAATGGATTTGATTTTTATTCGGCGCATCTTTTTGCAAGAAATATAGGCATTGTAAAATCGCTGGCTATTGGCGATTTTACGGTTAACCTTGGGCAAGGGCTTACTCAATGGCAAAGCCTGGCATTTAAAAAAAGCGCTGATGTTACCAATATTAAACGCCAGTTGTCTGTTTTGCGGCCATACAATTCTGCCGGCGAAATTAATTTTCACCGCGGCATTGGCATCACAGTTGCAAAAAATAATTTGGAAGCCACACTGTTTGCCTCCTATAAAAGTGTGGATGCAAATTTTGTGATAGACACATTAAATAATGAAGACTTTATTTCTTCTTTACAAACCTCGGGCCTGCACCGCACCCGTAGCGAAACCATTGATAAAGGTGTGCAGCGCCAGTTTACGGTGGGTGGTAATGTGGCTTATAATTTTAAAAACTTTCACCTCGGTGTAAATGGAGTGCAATACCAGTTTAAGTTTCCGATAAAAAAAGCTGCCGACCCTTATAATATTTATGCCCTCTCCGGAAGTGGCTTTGGCAACTACAGTGTTGATTATAGTTACACCTATAAAAACCTCCATTTTTTTGGCGAGGCAGCGGTTACCAATAAATTTGATAAGGCTTTTGTAAACGGATTAATCCTGAGTGTAGATCCTAAAATTGACATGAGCCTGATGCACCGGAATATTTCAAAAAGCTACCAGTCGTTGTACACCAATGCTTTTACTGAAAGTACTTTTCCTACAAATGAAAAAGGGATTTATGCC
>JANMVB010000435.1:0-1628 GCA_031392305.1 Ferruginibacter sp. | reverse complement strand
CCAGGTTTTGCTGCCCTTGCCTTCTATCATGTAACAAAGGATTGTCCATGGGGCACCTGCAAAACCTATCAGTGGAACCCTGTTATTTAATTCTCTTTTTGTTAGTGATAAAGCATCATAAACATACTTCAAACTTTCTTCAGCCCCATCGGTTATCAATGCGTCGATGTCCTTTTGTGTTTCAATAACTTTTGGTAAGGATGGGCCTTTGCCTTCTTCCATTAATACCTCCAATCCCATTGCCTGCGGTATTACAAGTATATCCGAAAAGATGATTGCTGCATCTACACCTACCTGGTCTATGGGCTGTAATGTAATGGCACAGGCAAGTTCCGGGGTTTGTACCCGGGTAAAAAAATCATACTTCGCTTTTAGCTTTAAATAATCCGGCAGGTACCTGCCCGCCTGCCGCATCATCCACACCGGCGGACGTTCAACAGTTTCTTTTCGCAGCGTTCTTAGCAGCAGGTCGTTTTTAATTTGAGACATATTTTAGATTGATAATTTTATGTTTAATAACGTAGGAACAGGCCGCGGCCTGTTCCTACAACGCAATTAAAGATCCACAATGGTATGCGGTACAAGGGAGTGACACAACGATGTTGATTGAAAAACAAATGTCTGAACCACTGATTTTACTTATTTACTGATTCGCCTGATTTTGATTTTTGCCTGATTTTGACCATTCACCATTCCCCATTCACCTCATTGCCATTCACGTAAAATATTCCATCATCACCCGCACTAAATTTTCTTTTCCCGGCTCATCGCTGATGATGATTTTATTGGTTGTATATTTTTTTATTTCGTTTGCTGTTGTATTACCGATGGCGAATAAAATAGTTGTGCCCGGCAATTTATTTTGTTTAAAAAAACTAGTAACTGCACTCGGACTAAAAAATAATATGCCGTGATATGTCTTGTTTATTTTATGCGGAACAACAATGGTTTGATAAACGATGATCTCATTTACTTCAATATCATTGTTGCGTAATATGCCCGGTAATTCATCCCTCCGCTGGTCGCCGCAAAAGAAAATGACTTCGTCTGTATTAGCATCTTCAACAATCAACTCTGCTAATTCAGCCGCATCATTTGCAGTACCGGCAATTTTTTCTTCGCCAAAATAATTGCTCACTAATTTATTGGTGGTGGTTCCAATGCAATAAATTTTCCAATCGGGCTGCATCGTTTCCTGGTAAAATGCAACAGCTTCAACGGCGTTCATGCTGGTAAAAACAACTGTGGAGGTTAGCAAAAAAGCCTGCTCAATTTCCTGTTGAATTTCGATGGATTGGATTGGTTCTGTTTCAATAAACGATAATTCGTCTATATCAATGCCAGCTTGTTTGGCTTCATTAACCAGCGTTGTATTCAATGGCCTCGTGCATAATATTTGAATGTTATTTTGCATTTCTTATGGCCTCCGCAATTTTATCAGCTCCTTTATTCAGAATTTCTGTGGCTGCAATTTCGCCCAGGTTTAGTGTTGCATTTAGCTCCACTGTTTTTTCAATTTCCACTTTTTCTTTTCCATCTACCGATAATATATTTCCCCTGAAAAAAAGTTGGTCGTTTTTAACCTGTGCCAAAGCGCTGATGGGTGTGGAGCATCCGCCCAGCAATGC
>JANMVB010000414.1:0-1757 GCA_031392305.1 Ferruginibacter sp. | reverse complement strand
TTTGGGGCTGGAAGGATGATGTGCCTGTAGTAGTAAAAGAATCAGTGTAAAGTTTACATTAAAATCACAAAATATTTTATAGTATATGTTTCAGAAAGTAATGAAATAGATGAATCCCATTTTTTATTTAATGGTAACATGCAGCGTAAAATCAGTTTTAGCTATACCTTTTGCTTTTGATTTTTCCCCAATAATAATATACAGGTTCCCATTTTTTTCAAGCCGGTAACTAAGGCTATCGCCAAATGGGCCGGTTAAATCTCCACCAGGCAGTTGTAAGTTTTTAATTTCTATTTTGTTACCCCGGGGTGAAGATGTAACAATGGCAGTAACTACCTGGTTATCCCATGCAGGCAGGGTATATTTTAAGATAGGTTTACTTTCGGTGATCAGGCCCTTTATATATGCTTCATTATTTTTAACCAATATCATTGTATCCCTGTCGCCACCGAGTAAGGTATCCGTTAATTGAGTTCCTCCGGGCGAGGAATCATTCATTGATACTTCACCAATTGCTTCATTAGAGGGCTTAAAATAATTACATCCTAAAGCTATTACCAGTATCATAGTAATTACAACACAAAATATTTTTTTCTGGTAAATTAGCATAAGGCAACCTGTGCAAAATAAATGCCATCTCCTGTTTCCCATTATTTTATTTGGTTATAAATAGTCGGCATTTTTCATTGATAGCCGGAGAACATGGCAGGTTTACCTTTTCCGATCAGATTCATTATTGCATCCAGGCAAGAGGTTCACTAACTGAAATCATGAATCAATCATAATAAATTACCTTTGCGGCAATAATGGAAAAGTCAAATTTTATAGATTACATCAGAATTTTTTGCCGCAGTGGCCACGGCGGACCAGGAAGCAGGCATTTTATGCGTACCAAATACAATGCAATGGCCGGGCCCGATGGCGGCGATGGCGGCAGGGGCGCTCATATCATTCTCAGGGGAAGTTCACAATTGTGGACCCTCCTACATCTGAGGTATTATAAAAATGTATTAGCCGAAGATGGCGAAAGCGGCAGCAAAAATAACAGCACCGGCAAGTTTGGTAAGGATATTATTATTGAAGTACCACTTGGCACCATTGCAAAAGATGAAGCCACCGGCGCAAAAGAAGTTGAAATATTAGAAGACGGCCAGGAAGTAATTTGGGTAAAAGGTGGCCGCGGTGGGTTAGGCAACAGCAATTTTAAAACTTCCACCAACCAAGCCCCCGAATATGCCCAACCCGGCGAAGAAGGCAGCGAAGGCTGGAAGTTTTTAGAATTGAAAGTATTGGCTGATGTAGGATTGGTAGGTTTTCCCAACGCTGGTAAATCTACATTGCTTTCAGTTATTACAGCCGCCAAACCTAAGATAGCAGATTATGCATTCACTACGCTTGTACCACAACTTGGCATGGTAGATTACCGGGATGGCAAAAGTTTTTGCATTGCAGACTTGCCGGGAATTATAGAAGGTGCAGCAGAAGGCAAGGGCCTTGGCCACCGTTTTCTACGGCATATTGAGCGCAACTCGATATTATTATTTTTAATACCCGCCGATTGTGCCGATCATAAAAAAGAGTTTGAAATACTTGTAAACGAATTGAAAGAGTATAATCCGGAAATGCTGCAAAAAGATTTTGTAATCGCCATCAGCAAAAATGATATGTTGGATGATGAATTAAGGGCTGCCATCGCTAAAGAATTACCGCAAAAGATTCCGCATATTTTTATTTCATCCGTTACCGGGCAAGGCTTA
>JANMVB010000406.1:0-2096 GCA_031392305.1 Ferruginibacter sp. | reverse complement strand
AGTAGCGTATTTAAAAGCGGGCAATAACTTTTCACCAACCTTTACAATGCTTCCGCCACAATGATCAAAGTGCAGGTGGGTGAGTATTACATCAGTAATGTCATCTTTTGTAAAACCATGCCTGGCAAGTGACTTATCTAACGTGTCGTCGCCGTGTAAATAGTAATGCCCAAAAAATTTTGCATCCTGTTTATCACCCATGCCATTGTCAATTAAAATGAGCTTACCATCATCTTCAATCAATAAACTGCGGAGTGCCCAACTGCACAAATTATTTTCATCAGCAGGGTTAAGTTTATTCCAGATGCTTTTTGGTACTACGCCAAACATGGCACCGCCATCTAATTTAAAATGGCCGGTGTTGATAGCATATAGTTTCATGGGTTACAATTTTTGTTGAAGTAAATGTTGCTTCTTCAAAGCAAAAAATAGAAATATTAATCCTATCGCAAAAAATACAATGAGCGATAATACTGAAAATTTCATGCTCAGTATTTCACCAATATAACCAAAGCTGATCATGCCAATTACAATGGCAACTTTTTCTGTAAGGTCGTAATAAGTAAAATAAGAAGAAGTGTCTTTTGTTTCAGGCATCAATTTAGAAAATGTTGACCGGCTGAGCGATTGAATACCACCCATCACCAAACCTACGGCGATGGCAAGTGCGTAAAACCTATATTCAATGGGGGTTTGCAGCGGTGCTAATTCCTGCTCGAGCAAGTTGATATTTTTATCAAGTGCAGCAATTTTTGATAAGTCATTTTGTTCGGTGGCGGTAGTTCTTTCAATTTTTAAAGCCTGGATATTTGCATGGGCCGGTTGCAAAGGCTCGGCAAGTGTAGCAGCATTAAAGGCTGCCACGCAAATAAATATCCACATAAATACAACACCCATTAATACTTTTATATTGCCAAACCTGGCCGATAATTTACTCATAATGATTGCACCGGGAATGGCAACCAGTTGAATAATTACCACTGTAATAATAAGTTTGGTATCGGGCAACTGCAGCAGTTTACTGCCAAACAAAGTTGCAGCAAGCATTACGGTTTGTACACCCATGCTGTAAAAAAAGAAGCCCCGCAAAAACCTTTTTAAAACAGGCAATCCCTTTATTTCGCCATATACTTTTTTAACTTCTAAAAAACCATCTTTAAAAATATTGCCTTTCACTTTTGCCGGCGAAACAATATTATTAGGCAGCCGGGCAAAGGTGATTTGAGCAAAACCTGCCCACCAAAGCCCTACCAGTAAAAATGTAATCCTCGAAGCCAGCCCTGCATCAGGCAATAATAATACCAACGTAAACCCTATAAGTTGCATGATCACACTGCCAATATAACCAAATGAAAAACCCCTGGCACTAATCCTGTCCCTGTCTTTTTCTCCTGCAATTTCGGGCAGGTAGGCGTTGTAAAAAACAAGACTGCCTGCATATCCCATGGCCGCCATCATAAAGGCCAATATACCCAGCCACAAACTATTGTAATCTTTAAAAAAGAAAAGTAACACACTGCCCGTGGCACCCATGTAACAAAAGAAACGCATAAAATTCTTCTTGTTTCCCCTTGTATCTGCAATGGAAGTAAGAATGGGATAGGAGAGTGCCACCACCAAATATGCAACAGCAATACAGTAATCGTATAAAGATGAGTTAACAAATTTTGCACCCAGGAAAGTAACCGTGTCACTGCCCTTTTCATCCCTTGCCACTGCTGTAAAATAAATAGGAAAAAAGGTAGTGGTGATAACAAGGTTATACACCGAATTGGCCCAGTCATACATGGCCCATCCGTTAATTATTTTCTTTGGTGCAGTCTGCATGGTGAAGGGGGGTGAAGGGGTCAATGGTGAATCGTGAATGGTGAATGGTAAATTGTCAATGTTGAATGTTCATGGTCAATCAATCCGTTATTAAAAATACTACCCTATGAAATTAAACAAATTATGAATTCAAAATATTACCAGCAACTATTTTGATGTAAAGCAAAAGCCCGAAGGGCTTTAATATGATTAACCCTGGGTGCAACCCAGGGAAATAGACAGTCACAGGGACCATTGTCATCAACGTATAACCCCCTGCCATATCAGCA
>JANMVB010000391.1:0-8015 GCA_031392305.1 Ferruginibacter sp. | reverse complement strand
TTTTACAAAGAAAACTAAATGGATTTGCGAATTATTCATTTAGTAATGAGTTAAAGGCAAATGGAATCTATTTTTTATTGTTCCAGTCCGGGCTGTCCAAAGCAACGGAGAAATTAGTTATTTCTAAATAAGGAGTAAGATAAATACCCAAGTACATAGCCATAATTATGGTGCATTACTGTTTAAAAATTAATTTCTCCGTTGCTTTGGACAGCCCGGACTGGAACAATAAAAAATAGATTCCATTTGCCTTTAACTCATTACTAAATGAATAATTCGCAAATCCATTTAGTTTTCTTTGTAAAACCAATTTTCCATCTTCTGTATATACATCCATAAAAACAATAGACGGTTTATCTAAAGAAATTTTTACTGTAAAAAATCCTGTAGAAGGATTGGGGTACACTTTTATGTTGGTAAAAATATTTTTTGGTGGCGTGTTAACAAGTATATCCTGAATTGAAGTGCAACCATTTTTTGTGCATTTTAATGTGTACAATCCGGGTCTGGTGAGTGTTACTTTTGGATTGAATGATAGAAAATTTCCAGGACCAGTCCATTCATACTTTAATCCATTCTCCATTTGGTCTGCGGCATTTATTTGCAATCGATATCCTTCTTGAAGCATATAATTAGATGCAATAGATTTTAGGAATGGTGCATCAATGCTATTAATATAAAATTCATCCGTATATCTACGTTGCATATCGTCAATAATCTCTATTAGGTATTTTCCAGCCGTTAATCCAGGTATATATATAGGACCAACATTATTAAAGTTTAGTTCGCTAATTATCTTCTTTCCATCTTTAACTACACTCAGTTTAAATGGTGATTGTCCGCCCCATACTTTGATCTGCACATTTCCACTAGTAGGATCGGAGCAGGCTGGAGAGGTAATAAAAGCAGATGCTAATAATTCTTGTCCGACTACAACTGCGAATACATCTTTGCCCGAATTATCTTTATTGAAACTTATGCCTTTGAAATGGGCCATTCCTCTAGAGTCCAATTCACTCATCCTTACATACTCAGTAGATGGCAAAGAGAAGTTACCTTTCCCTGTTCTATCTAGCACTAACCAATACACGGGTTTAGGTGGTAATGCAACATCAATTTCTTTCGTATTAATGGTAATGTCTGTATGAATATTCCCTGTAAAGTTATAAGCAACTGTCATCCATTTTTTTTTCAACAACTGCGGTATGCCAGGAATTTTATCGTCTATAATCAATTGTAAACCATTATCTCCCCAGAGTAAAAATTTATTATTGAAGAGGCTATCTTTTAATTCGATTGATAATAGATCTATAGGATAATTGCTACTTGATGCATTTTTTTGAAATAACCCAGAAGAATCATCTCGCCCAAATCCTGCAATGTTATGATGATACTTAGTATATGATTCACCATCCCATATTTTTTCTCCCGCACTATTTAAATAACTAGCACCTGGCTCTGATAAAGTAATGCCATATTTTAATGCTAGATAAGATGCAACCCGAATTTGCTCTTCCCAGTTTAATACTCTATCATAGGCAATAATTTCAGGTATGAGTCCTTGAAATGGAGTTATGGGCAAAGATGGGTACAAAGGTTTACTTCCAAATATCCAATTTTGTGAAGCGGGAGCAATACTATCTTTAACCCTTTGTTGAATGTAAGTGTTCACTTTTGGATCAAGAGGTATTACATCTATAAAATTCATGTATTTGTAAAAAGTAAGATCAGCCATTCGGGTTGTTGTCAGTACCAAATCCGTAATTGAATCTTTTCTTATATGCCAAATAATATTTTCCTTTGAAACATTGAATGGTTTATACACTGTAAAGTAACTAGCATTACTTAAATCAACATTACTTAATGGGATTTGTAAGTGACTTGTATTTGAAAATGCCAATGCAGGGTAATTGTTTAAACCACCAGGAATGTTAGAAGTATTATACACAGGTAACACTATAGTATTATCTGCCTTTTTGCTTATAAATGATGCATTAAGTTTATCGGCATCAGTGACATACCAATGTAATTCATTTTTTACACCACCCGGACTTATTTGACCAAAAGCTGCTGAAGCCCACATACACCAGATAATAAATTGTGAGGTCTGTTTCATCGCAATTATTCTTTTATATCCAATTAAGTACTGTTTACATAAAGAAATTATCTTTTATTTTTTTCTTCCAATATAAAAAGCAATCATCCCCTGGATAAAACAATTAGTATTTTTTGTAGGAATAAAATTGTAAGAATTAGCTAGTGTTTCAGTCACATCACTAATCCCGTAGAAAGCTCTCACATCAATTATAATTGGGAAACTGTGAAATTCATATCCAATCCCCGCCACAGGGCCATAATTATTTTTTCCTTTTAACACATTTCTAAGCTGTTGTTCTTGTTCAGAATCAGTACCAAATGCTGGCTGAATCCCACTACCACCAGATCTGTATATAATATTTTCACGTGCAATATTAAAGCCTAATTGAAATCCTAAATTTAAATTCACTCCATCTATGTTAACTCCACAAATTTTACTCCCATAAGTTGGATATAATTTTGCAGTAGCTATGAAATTAATATATTGATAACCGAATTTCATCGTATAATAGAAATCTTTTTCATTGTTAATAAAATTTAATTTGCTTCCCTGTTGGGAAAACATCATTTCGAATTGCATGCCTAAATGTGATGAACTTTCAAATCTTTTGTTCAGTAAAAGACCGAATATGATACCACGTCTATTTTTGGCCTTAAGCGAATATTTTAAAAAGAAAGGTTCGCTAAGTATAGTGGTTTCTAATGCTGTAATACGTGAAATGTTATAACCTATTTGAACACCTCCAATCCAAGAGTGTCGGAAATATCCCTTTTTATGCGAATCCTGACTAAGTAATAATTTACTAGTTATAAATAATTGAAAAAAGATAAAAATTATTTTTTCTTTCAACATCAATCTTCTATTAATGAACAAATTATACTTTACTATACGGTTTATTGCATTATAAATTTTCGATTTCATAGATGCATTTTTATTGAAGATTATTTTATAATAATGGTCAATTGAAATATTCTATTTTCAAAAAAGGAAACAAACGTTTTTATTATAGATGTAGCAAAAATCAAAGAATTAGGGCCGATAAGATTAAATGTTAATAGTTCAAATAAATATAATAAATAAATCCGGGATATTTTAACAATGGAACATAAATATTTAAATAAGGAATGCAATATTTATTGTAAGGTAATTTGACAGAATTCTAATGCAAGGCCTATTTTATAATCAAACATTTCAATAACAGATTAATATTTTACTCCATAGGCGAAGTTAATTTGCAAGATTATGCTGACTTTAACAACCGGTTGTTGTATATAAATTTGTTGGCAATAATAAATATGTTTACACTATAAGTTGCGTCCTTTAAAAATAGCTAATAAATTTTTTTCCTAAAATTTAATATAAAATGCTATACTTTTTATATAGCTTTAACATAAACCTGCTACAAAATTTAGTAATTTTACGCCATGTATAACTCATTTCAAATCGCCAATTTTTTCATTAAAGCAAGCCAAGACACTGGTCAAGAGCTTACGCCAATGAAGGTAATTAAGTTATGTTATATTTCTCATGGTTGGTATTTAGGGTTATTTGATGACCAACTTTTAGATGAAGTTATATACGCTTGGAAATATGGGCCAGTTGTAGATACTGTGTATAAAGAGTTTAGAAAATATGGGAGTTCCCAAATTACAGAATTATATAAAGATGATCATTGTAATGAATACCCTATGCCAGATGATAAAGTAAAAGGTTTTTTAAATGCTATTTGGAAAGCTTATGGGAACCGTACTGGTGTTGAACTAAGCTCATTGACTCATCAGCCTAATACGCCTTGGGATATTACATGGAACAAGAACGGTGGTAAAAAAGAAATGTATTCCATAATACCTAATGATTTAATAAAAGCGCACTATAAGGAAAAAATACAGCAAGTTAATGCAAACCCAACCCCCGCCCCTCAACCAGCCACAGCCTGATTTATCTTTAATTGATAGGTCTGTAGAAATTGAATCTATTAATATACCATCCGATTCACTTGCAAGACAAGAGAATCAAAGATTGTTAAATGATGGCAAAAGAGGTGAGGAGTATAGAAAGCATATACACTTAATAGTTGTAGTCGGAATGTACACTATTGGTTTTATAATGGTAGTACTTACTCTAATAAGGGCTTACCATTTCGCAGCACCAATATACTGGAGATGGTTAAGCGAAGAAGATTCACATGGAATTGAGCGTATAATATTTTCTGGCATTATCCTTTCATTTGCTACAAAGTACTTTAAAAAATTTAAAGTAGTAGAAGAATAAGAAAATCCCATTTCTTAGGTTAGTTTTTCCCGGTATTAAAAATATAAGGAACTATGTTTTTCGTGCTAGTAACGTTACAGGCTGACAGCAACCGGAGCCGGACCGAATATTCCCACGACATTTTTATTGTCTAAAGTCCCTTTTCTACATGCCATTGCAGATCGACTTTTATTTCATGCTTCCAAATTCTCATTATTGTAAACATTATATTTTGTAATGCTTCGTCGTTCTCATTATCC
The DNA here is from genome assembly GCA_031392305.1 of Ferruginibacter sp. Lineage (GTDB taxonomy): Bacteria > Bacteroidota > Bacteroidia > Chitinophagales > Chitinophagaceae > Ferruginibacter. The sequence continues at coordinate 3,407 of JANMVB010000391.1, read as the reverse complement.
CGTTGAATGTTTCTTTCAATTTTTGATATCCAGTATGCCTGGTTAGCTTTTATCCTTTGCTTTTTTTCCCATTTATAGCCATGCTAAAATCACAAGATTGTGTTTATTGACAACAATATCAGGCTTCCCCAAAAGGTCTTTTTAATTTATTCAGTACTTAACCCCGTTTAAAAGAAGTATGAAAAAACCACGCTCGTCTCCTTATTAGAATTCCTCCCCTCAAAAGATATTCACAGTCACAATAAGATTTGAATTTTTCTAAAAATCTTTCTTGTTGGTTTATGCCTATTATTTTCATAGTGAAACACTGTTGATTCATTTATCTGTAATAAATCTGCTAAATTTTTCTGAGTTAGGCCATTCAAATAGCGATGTAGTTTTATTTGGCCACCCAGGGTTCTACAATCTACATCAAACGGCACATACCCTAAAAATTGGATGATCTTTGGATAATAACTAACATAAGGCTCACTTCTATTATTCTCCCATAAAGTAATACAATCTTCCGAAACTCCTATAATCTTAGCGACTTCCTTTTGTAACAAGCTTAACTCTAATCTCCTGTTTTTTAGCTTTTCTCCTAGGGTAGCTGGATTTGTTAGTAACTTAGTTCCCAATGGTTTATCTACTTTTGTGCATGATTTGGAAAAAGGCAACGCAGGGATGCCCCTGTGGCTACTTTAATCACCCCGATAAACAATGCACCTGCCCTCCGGGTGGGGTGCAGAAATACCTCAATAAAATCTCCGGCCCCTTGCTCGACAGAATTGATCTGCATGTAGAAGTAACACCGGTTGCATTCAGTGAATTATCATCAACCCAACAGTTTGAAAAAAGCGACCGCATTCGTGAAAGGGTAATTAAAGCAAGGGAAATACAGGAAGAAAGATATAAAGAAAATGAGGGTGTTTATTGCAACGCACAAATGAGCAGTAAAATGCTGAAAGAGATTTGCGTAATAAATACTGCGAGCCAGAACCTGTTAAAAATAGCAATGGAAAAACTTAACCTGAGTGCAAGGGCTTACGACAGGATATTAAAAGTTAGCCGCACCATTGCAGACCTTGCAGGCAGTGTCGATATAAAAGCTGAGCATCTTGCAGAAGCAATTCAATACCGTAGTTTAGATCGGGAGGGATGGGCGGGGTGATGGTTCATGGTTGATGGTTCATGGTTGATGGTTAATAGTTTACATTTTGATTTGCAAAATGAACCCTCTGAAGTTCTTTGGGATTTTGCAAAGGATAATTATTGAACGAACATTTTATCAATTTTCATCATCGTTGTGTCACTCACTTGTACTTTTTCAGCAATGTGGAACGAGAAAATACAATTACCGACGGAACATTTCCACTCTACAAACTAAAAATCTATACAAAAAATGTTTTCTATTATCATCCCCACCTGGAACAATCTTGAATATGTAAAGCTTTGTGTAGAGAGTATAAAAAAGAATTCGACCCAGGTTGTGCAGGTGATTTTACATATTAATGACGGCAGTGATGGCACAATTTCCTGGGCCAAAGAAATGCAATTAGATTATACCTATACTCCCGGTAATGCTGGTATTTGTGTTGCCGTAAATATGGCTGCTGCCCTTGCGCAGCATGATTACATTGTGTATATGAATGATGATATGTATTGCTGCCCAGGATGGGATAATTATTTAGCGGAGGAAATAAGAAGTTTACCCAACGATCATTTTATGATTTCTGCAACGATGATTGAACCGAATGATACGGGCAATGCAGCAGTTATTGTGGCAGATTTCGGTAAGGATGTTTCTTCTTTTAAAGAACAGGAATTATTAGGAGCTTTGAGCGGCCTTCAAAAAAATGACTGGAGTGGTTCAAGCTGGCCACCTTGTGTAATATCAAAAAGATACTGGAATATTATTGGCGGCTTTAGTATTGAATTTAGTCCTGGTATGGCGAGTGATGATGACTTTTCGATGAAAATGTGGCAAACCAACTGCAGGTATTTTAAGGGAGTTGGCAAGAGCATGGTGTATCATTTTCAAACCAAATCTACCGGCAGGATTAAAAAAAATAATGGCTCCCGTCAGTTTTTGCTCAAATGGGGTGTGAACGCTTCGATGTTTAATAAACATTTTATTAGGAAAGGGCAACCTTTTATTGGGGAGCTACCGGAGCCTGCTGCGGCCGCCCTAAGAAAAGACAAACTAAAAACCTGGTTTAAAAAGAGATTTGTTTTATAATGCCGTGTTATACGGCGCAAGGGGTATAACAGTAAGTTTTAATTTTCTGATAATTTTAAAGATCAATCTGTATTTGAATTTATAACGCAATTAAAGATCCCCACTGGTTTGCGGTAAAAGGGAGTGACACAACGATGTTGAGTATTGATAAAATGCTGGTTAATAAATTGTGTTTGCGAAATCCCGATTTTTTTCGGGAATGCCCATGGCTGCTTTTTCGTTAGGACAAAAAAACTGTAACTCACTTTTTAACCCGTGCTCAGTATATCTTCCCGGAGAGCCTAATTCAATTAACTTTGCCGGTTATAAAAAGAAGCAAACACGCTTTTTATAAACGAACAGGTATGATAAAAGATTTGCTGATACTGAATGAGTATTTCGATAAAATTTATGTGATCACTTTACACCGGGCCGCCGACAGGCAGGAAAAAGTAAAGCAATATTTTGAGGGTATTGATTTTGAGTTTTTTTATGGTACAGATAAGTTGCAGTTGAGCATGGATGAATTAATTGGTACAAAAGTATTCGATCCCGTAAAGGCGAAAAAAATGCATCGCAATAGTAAAGAGATGCCATTGGGTATGATTGCCTGCTCTTTATCTCATCGGGAATTGTATAAAGAAATATTAGCCAAAGGGTACGGGAAAGTACTGATAATGGAGGATGACTTTGTACCTGCTGATATTTCAGCAATTGTATTACGACAGATGATTGCAGAATTGCCGGTTGATTGGGAACTCGTTTATTGGGGATATTATATGAATGAAATACCCACTGTTAATATGCAAATAAAAAAGGCATACTATTTTTTGATGGGGTTGTTAAGAGTTATTAAATGGACACCTTCGCAGGTATTAAATGTTTATCCCAAAAAATATTCTGATCATCTGCAAAAAGCAGGCTTTCATAACACTACCCATGCCTATGCAGTAAGCAAGTCGGCATTACCTAAACTGATAGCTGCTCAAACCCCCGTTTGTCTAAACCCGGATACCTTATTAAGCCAGTTGATATTAGATGGCAAACTGAATGCGTATATGACCGTTCCCAAAGTATTTGAGCAGGAAATATTCAGAAAAGACGGAAACAAACATTCGTATATCTCAGAATAATATTTATTGCATATCAACTCACCTTGAGAGCCTTTAATAATAAAATAAAAATTTACAATGAATGTAAAAAGCCCGGT
>JANMVB010000390.1:0-12736 GCA_031392305.1 Ferruginibacter sp. | reverse complement strand
CAAATGTACCAATTTTATACAACTTTTTTATACTTCAACCTGATGGAATTGGCCACCAGCACTACATCACTAAAACCCATAGCCAAAGCCGCAAAACCCGGTTGCAATAACCCAATCGCTGCTACAGGAATTGCAATAATATTATAAATAAAAGCCCAGAAAAGATTTTCTTTTATGGTAATAAATGTATGCCTGCCCAGGCCCAAAGCTAAGGGCAGTTGTTGTATGCCATTGTTCATTAAAACAACCTGTGCACTTTGCACGGCGAGTTGGGTAGCATCGCTCATTGATATACCAATGGTGGCTTTGGCAAGTGCAGGCGCATCGTTAATGCCATCGCCAACCATTGCTACCGGTGAGTGGCTATTCAAAGCTTCAACAATCGTCAATTTCTCCGCAGGTGTTTTCCCGGCATACACTTCCTTAATACCAAGGGCCTTTGCCACATTAATAGTGCGTTCATAACTATCTCCGCTAAGCAATATGGTTTTTACTTTTTTTGAATGTAAATATTTAATTACCTCCACGGCTTCTGTTCTAATGGTGTCTTCCATATCAAACCAGCCCAATAGCGAGTTGTTCTTTAAAAGGTAAGCCGTATGTGTTTCATCATTTGTAATATGCGCTGCTACCTTATATGAGCCTAGCTCATACATATTTCCTCCTTCATCTTCCGCCTTTATGCCACGGCCTTTTATTTCCTCAATTTTCTTCCAGTTTTGAGGGTTGCTTATTTTCCATTCACTTACAATGGTTTTTGCAATGGGATGGGTTGAATATTTTTCCAATGAAAAAATGAGGCGTTTAAATTCTTCTTTATCATGCAAAGTGGTTTCAAATTCAATAATGGCAAACTTACCTGTAGTTAAGGTACCCGTTTTATCAAAAATTACTGTTCGTATGCTTTTAAATAATTCAAGGCTTTTTGCATTACGAAACAGAATGCCCTTTCTTGTAGCCCTTCCTAAACCCACCGCAATAGCAGCAGGTGTAGCCAACCCCATTGCACATGGGCAACTGATCACCAATACGGCTATACTTCTCATTAACGAATCTGTTGCCTGTACACCGAACACAAAGTAATTAACCAGAAATGTGAGAGTAGCAATAATTAATACTGCTGGTACAAATACAGCACTTATCTTATCAGCTAATTGCTGTATAGGTGGTTTTTCTGATTGGGCCTGCTTAACTAAATTTAAAATATTACTCAACACTGTATCTCTGCCAACTGCCGTAACCTGTGCCTTAACCGTGCCATCTGTTACAATACTTCCCCCAATTAATGAATCTTTTTTTTGCTTAAACAAGGGTTTGCTTTCACCTGTAAGCAAGGCTTCATTTATATAAGCTTCTCCCCATAGAATTTTACAATCTGCCGGTACCTGTTCGCCGGTTTTTATTAATACGAGGTCGCCAACATGCAAGTCTTTATTCTCTACAGGAAAAATCAGTTCCTTATGTTCCTCATCAAACGCAATCATATTTGCCATTACTTTTTGGCTGCCGGCAAGTTTATTTAACTCTTTTTGGGTTGTGGATACACTTTTATGCTCTATCCATTCACCTAAAAATACCAGTGTTATAATGGTGTCAGTTGTCTCATAAAAAATATAATCCATACCCAGGTTACCTATAGTGCCAATAAGGCTATAAATAAATGCTGCCGTGGCTCCAATGGCAATCAACACATTCATATTCGGTATGCCCCGGCGAAGGCTTTTTATAGCGCTAACGCCAAAGTACCCCATCCCTACAATAAATACAGGCAGGCAAATGGCAAGTTGTATCCAGGGGTTCATCAAAAAATGAATATGCCAGGGCAGCATGTGCAGCATTAATACCAGTGTAAAGGGAAGGCAAAAGAGAAAGCGTTGCAGGTGATTAGAAAAAAATGCCTTTTGTTTGTTGTCAGTGGTTGATAATCCATCAACAACTTCGTAACCAAGATCATTGATACCCCTGGCCAGTTGCACTTTCGATTTATTTTCATTAAGGTTAAAGCTAACTTCGCCGCCGATAAAATTTACTTTTACTTCACTTAAGCCTTCCTTTTCCAGGTATTTGTTAATTGATAATGCACAATTGGTACAGGTCATACCCTTTACTTTCCATTCCACTTTTTCCATAAAAGCAAAATTATTATTTGCAAAAGTCAACCAATTGCTAATGAAGGAAAATATCTTTGCCGCATGGAGGTAATTTTTACTTTAAAAGACATAAGTGAAGCTGCGGAAAAAATATTGGCACTTACTGAAAAATATAAAGTGTTTGCATTATATGGAGAAATGGGCGCAGGTAAAACTACATTTGCTCATGCAATATGCGAAGCAATGGGAGTAACTGATCATATTTCCAGCCCAACATTTTCCATCATTAATCAATATACTACAGCAGATGAGCAATCCATTTTTCATATAGATCTCTACCGTTTAAAAGATGAAATTGAAGCTATCAATGCAGGGGTAGAAGACTGTTTATTTTCCGGCAGTATTTGCCTGGTAGAATGGCCGGAAAGGGCCCCCGCTATTTTTCCTGAGAATACACTGCACCTGCACATTTCAGTTTTAAACAACGATACCCGTAAACTTTCCTTTTAAGGATGAAGATCATCTCTTCTCACCGGTTCATAGTCAGCTCATACAAACATCCATCCTACCCCAACCTGATTATTCAACCCTTATCCAAACCACGTCGGCACACTTAATTTGCCTTAATAAAATTTAAACAATAATTCCGAATTGGCCACCCATTTCCGGCAGATGAAATACTCTCCTGCCGTATGGTTAATAATTTGTAATTTGTATGCTTCAATAAAATTTATATGGCTACATCGAAACCTTATGTTTCCCCGTCTTTTACTTACGAAACAATGGAAGAAACTTTGGATATAAAACCCAAGGGTACAGAATTGTTCATCGGCATTCCCAAAGAAACTTCTTTTAATGAAAACCGCATTGCGCTCACTCCCGAATCAGTTGGGGTGATGGTAGCCAATGGTCACAGAGTGGTAGTGGAAACAAAAGCTGGTGAAGGCGCCAGCTATAATGACCACGATTACAGCGAGGCCGGAGCAAAAATAGCTTACAATCAAAAAGAAGTATTTGAATGTGATGTTTTGGTAAAAAGCGCACCGGTAAGTGAAAGTGAATGTGAGTTGCTAAAGCCTAACCAGTATATTATTTCCCCCATCCATCTTGCCATTATGAAACGGGAAATTTTACAAAAGATGATGGACAAAAAAATTACAGCACTGAGTTTTGAAAACCTCAAAGATGACAGTGGCCACAATCCCATTGTAAGAAGCATGAGTGAAATTGCTGGCAGTGCAGTAATGTTAATTGCCGGGCAATATTTAAGCAATGCGAATAATGGTAAAGGAGTATTGGTTGGGGGTATTAGCGGCATACCGCCTACCAAAGTAATCATCATTGGTGCAGGCATAGTGGGGGAATATGCAGCACGTACAGCGCTTGCAATGGGCGCCAGTGTAAAAATTTTCGATAATAGTATTTACCGCCTAAAGCGTTTGCAGAATAATATTGGTGGCCGGTTATGGACCTCCGTTATTGAACCAAAAATACTTTCAAAACAATTAAAAACCTGCGATGTTGCAGTAGGCGCTTTAAGCAGCACCAGCGGCCGTACCCCCATAATTGTTACAGAAGAAATGGTAAGCAATATGCGGCCCGGTACTGTAATTGTTGACGTGAGCATTGATCGTGGCGGGTGCTTTGAAACCAGCGAAGTAACTACCCACGAAAAACCCGTTTTCAGAAAATATGACGTGATACATTATTGCGTACCAAATATACCCAGTGGTTTTGCACGAACCGCTTCGCAGGCTATCAGTAATGTGTTGATGCCCCTGCTTCTGGAAACCGCTGAGGATGGAGGCATTGATAATGTAGTATGGTACAAAATAAATATCCGCAGCGGCATCTATTTATTTAAAGGGAGCCTTACCAATTTTTATTTAAGTGAGCGGTTCGATTTAAAATATACCGACCTTAATTTACTAATAGCAAGCAGGAGATAAATCTTGATGTATGATTTTGTGATGTAGAATTGGGAACAGCTATTCTACAAAAGAAAAAATTTTTTGTCCGGGCTAAGAAGCAATGAGGATCATCCTTGCGTCGCCCTCTTGTACTTTATACCTTTGGGGATCTTTACCCACGTGATATGATAGCTCGAGGAAATCAACATGCAAAATGAGTTGCTACATTTTTATTTGTATTTACCAATCTCAATAACCTCTTCACAAAAATCATATTCTCCTTTATCGTTGCTGCTGATGATAATTAGTTTATCAGTTGAGTGTTCAAAAACAAGGCGGTGATACAAAGCAATACCTTCTGCATCCAAATTGGTGGTGGGCTCATCTAATAATAAAGCCGGTGTTTTACAAAAAAAAGCTTGTGCAAGTTTCAACCGTTGCTTCATACCACTGCTGTAATACCTTATTTGTTTATCCGCAGCTTTTTCCAAACCAATATATGTAAGCGACGCATCAACCGAAAGCACCAATGGTTTAAAACTGGCATGAAAAAATAAGAATTCCCTGGCAGTCATTTCTTCAATCAACTCCAGGTAAGGTGCAGCGAGCGAAATATATTTATGGCAATTTTCTTCAGCGATGTTGATATTATTTACGGTCATTTCAACAAGCCCTTCATTGTGTGTGAGTGCACCTGCAATTACCTGCAACAAGGTAGATTTGCCGGAACCGTTTGGCCCGGTGATGGCATACTTTTTTCCGGCGTAAAAATGGTAATTTACATGACGGAATATCCACTCCCTGTTGTAGCGCTTGCCGGTATTTGATAATGAAATTTGCATGAATAAAAAAATCTACAGCCAGGCATGGTTAATGAAAGTGGGAACTTTTGATTTACCCATATATGGTCAGAAAAGTTCCACATTGGTATGCGGCACAAGTGAGTGACACAACGATGTTGATCAAGGCTTAACCGGTGGTTCAAAAAAAATTTTGAAGCCACAACTACTACTCGTCATCCATACTCCCTTTGGTAAACCGCTTAATAATGCCCCTGCCACTCTCACGTATAAACGTAACTATTTCATCCCTTGCATCGGTAGCAGGCAACTCTTCTTCAATAAAATTTAGCGCCTGCGAAGTGTTCATCGACTTGTTGTAAATGATACGGTAAATATCCAGTATCTGGTTTATGCTATCCAGTGAAAAGCCGCGGCGTTTTAACCCCACTGAGTTTACACCGGCATAACTCAAAGGCGCCCTGCCGGCTTTTATATATGGTGGCACATCTTTGCTCACCAGGCTACCGCCGCTTAAAAAAGCATGTTGACCTATTTGCACAAACTGGTGTATGGCACACATGCCGCCCAGTATGGCATAGTCGCCGATAATTACATGACCGGCCATTTGAGTATTATTGCTCATAATGCAATTATTGCCTACTTCACAATCGTGTGCAATATGACAATACGCCATAATAAGGCAATTGTTGCCAACCTTGGTAACCCACCTATCTTTACTGCCACGGTTGATGGTAACAAATTCACGAATGGTGGTGTTGTCGCCTATCTCTACAGTAGTGGCTTCGTTATCAAACTTTAAATCCTGCGGAATTGCAGCGATCACAGCACCCGGAAAAATGCGGCAGTTTTTACCAATGCGTGCGCCTTCCATAATGGTAACGTTGCTTCCGATCCAGGTACCCTCACCAATCTCCACGTTTTGATGAATAACACTAAACGGATCAACCTTTACATTGGTAGCAAGCTTTGCGTTGGGGTGTATGTACGTGTGCGGATGAATCATTCTTCTTAATGTGCTAATTAGCTAATGTGCTAATGCGCTAATTTGTTAGGTTTATAGATAATTATACATGTTTTTTTTGCCTTATTGAAAATAGCTAATTCATTAAATTGTATGTGGCATAGTTAATGAAATTAAGTCTTAATTAGCATATTAGCACATTAGCTAATTAGCTAATTTCTCTTCACTAACTGCGCTGTAAGGTCGCCTTCTGTACATAGTTTGGTGCCCACATATACACTACCCCTCATTACACATATTCCCCTTCGTATGGGTTCAATCAATTCCATTTTCAAAATCATTGTATCGCCTGGTACTACTTTTTGTTTGAACTTACAGTTTTCAATTTTTAAAAAGTACGTATCATACTGGCCCTCTGGCATGGCATTTATACAAAGTATGCCACCTGTTTGTGCCAGTGCTTCAATCTGCAAAACTCCCGGCATAATCGGGTTTCCGGGAAAATGGCCCTGGAAAAAAAACTCATTAAAAGTTACATTCTTGATACCTACAATCAGCTTATCAGTAAGCTCTATTATTTTATCAACCAATAAAAAAGGATACCGATGAGGCAATGTATTTTCTATTTGCTGCAGGGTATAAACCGGTGGCTGGCTGGGGTTATAAATGGGTATATCTTTGGTGTGCTTATTCTTTTTAATGTACTGCTTAATTTTTTTTGCAAATGCCACATTGCTGCTGTGGCCAGGCCTGTTGGCAATGATATGTCCCTTTACAGCATATCCAATCAGGGCCAGGTCGCCTACAACATCCAGCAACTTATGCCGGGCTGGTTCGTTAGGAAAACGTAACTCCAGGTTATTGAGGTAGCCTTCGCTTTTTACTTCCATTTTTTCACGGCCAAATGCTTTTGCCAGGCGGCTCATTTCTTCCGTAGTAACAGGTTTGTCAACCACTACAATTGCGTTGTTGATATCGCCGCCCTTTATCAGGTTGTTATCCAGCAACATTTCCAGCTCGTGCAAAAAACAAAAAGTGCGGCAGGGTGCAATTTCTGTTTTAAAGTCATGCATACTTTTTAGGCCGGCATGTTGCGTACCCAATACCGGCGAATTAAAATCTATCAGCGTGGTTATTTTATAATTGGTAGAAGGCAGGGCTGTAATCTCTACCCGCTTTTGCTCATCATAGTAAGATATATTGGTGTCGATGGTGTACCAAACTTTGGCGGCATCCTGTTCAACTACGCCAACCTCATCTATTATTTCTACAAAAGGTTCGCTGCTTCCATCAATGATAGGTATCTCCGGGCCATTGATTTCAATAAGGCAATTGTCAACACCCATACCCACCAATGCTGCAAGTATATGTTCTACGGTACTTACTTTGGCTTCACCCAATTCAAGGGTAGTTCCCCTCGAAGTATCCGTTACAAGATCGCAATCAGCTTTTATTATAGGCTTTCCCGGCAGGTCGGCACGTTGAAACTGGAAACCAAAACCCTGGTTTGCCGGTTTAAGCGTCATGTCAACATTAATACCGGTATGCAGCCCTGTGCCTGAGATATTTACTTCCGCAACTAAGGTGTGTTGTTTATCGGGGTTGAAATTTGCATCCATGCTTTTCTTCAAATTTTGTGCAAAGATATTTAAAAATAGATGCCCCTGCTATTTGAAAAAGAAAAGGGTACTGCCGTAGTTAATCCTAAAAAAAATCTGATGATACCAGGCAATGTTTGGACATTTTATTTATTGTAAATAAACTTAACCGGCATTATTTTATAGCTAAGTTTTTTTAATTGCCCGGGCTAAGGAGCAATGGTCATCATCGTTGTGTCACTCACTTGTACCGCATACCTGTGTGGATCTTTACCTGCGTTGTAAATAGAAAACTTAACCCTTTCCATTACAATATATTAATAACATTCTACAGAACCCCCTTTTGGGGGGCAGGGGGATGGTTAGGGGCTCAAATTATTCATAAATTTTAATCTGCTAAAAAAATTCCAATGCAAAAAAATGTATTTTACATCCTCAATTTTGAAACGATTTTATTTTATTAAAAATTCACAACTATGGACTTGTTCAAATCCGGAAATCCTACACTCTCTGAAAAAGCGTTTAAGCAAACGCAGTACATCGATTACAATAATTCGATGACGGTTCGGGGTACGCTCAACAAATTTGGTTTTATGTTTTTGATGCTGCTGGGTACAGCATATTATTCATGGAAAGAGTTTGCACAAGGCGGCAATGTGCAACCACTTATTTGGACCGGCGCCATCGGCGGACTGGTAGTAGCACTTGTGATTATGTTTAAAAAGAATGGTCGCCCTACTTGGCCCCGTTATATGCCCTATTGGAAGGGTTATTTATTGGTGCTATCTCGGCTTATTACAGTGATGCATTTGCTGAAAAAGCACCCAATATTATCATGAATGCAGTGGGCCTTACATTTGGAACTGTTATAGCCATGTATTTATTATACAGCTTTAAAATTATACAGGCCACTCAAAAATTTAAGGCCGTAATTTTTACAGCCACCGCTGGTATTGCTGTTTTTTATTTAATTGCGATGGTGTTAAGAATGTTTGATATCCAAATGGCGTTCCTGCACGAAAGCTCTCTTTTTGGAATTGGCTTTTCGCTGGTAGTGGTAGTAGTAGCAGCACTCAACCTTATTTTAGATTTTGATATGATTGAGCAGGGCACAGCAGCAGGTGCTCCTAAATATATGGAATGGTATGGTGCATTTGGCTTAATGGTAACAATAGTTTGGCTGTACCTGGAGATATTGCGTTTGCTATCAAAACTCAGTAGCAGGAAATAGACTGGTAGTTGGCAGGAGATGGATTATTGATCTGCCAATGAAACTTAAATAGGTAAATAAACTTAAAAGGTTGTTCTGATTGTAAGGAACAGCCTTTTTATGTTAAAACCCATCAACCTTGGCTGCGAATACATATTGAATTCAATCGAAAAACAATTTTAAAAGGAAAGGTTAGTTAGTATTCCCCTTTATAAAAACCAAGGTAATATATCCTGAATCACCAACGCTAAACGAATACTTATTTGGAATTTGAGCGGAGAACAAATATGATAAAGCAATAATGAAGATGTAAATTTATCGATGATGACAGAACAACTTATTATTAGGAACTTATTTGGTCATTGATTGTGGATAATGGAAACAATTGTTGGTTAAAAAATATTTTATCTACAACCTCTTATTAAACAACGTACAACACATGAATGAAATACAGCAAAATAGCCAGCAAATAACCACCGGCATCCTTCAGCTTATTGAGCAGGCACGTAAGCAGGTGGCTGTATTTGTAAACAAAGAAACCAGCTTATTGTATTGGGAAATTGGACGGTACATCAACCAGGAGATCCTTTTACATAACAGGGCTCAATACGGCACTGCAATTGTTGCGACAGTGTCGCAACAATTAACCTTGCAACTTGGTAAAGGATATACTTACACTGCCTTAACGAGGATGAGTAAGGTGGCAAAAACGTTTACCCCTGAAAATATTGCGACACTGTCGCAACATTTGAGCTGGAGCCATTTAATTGAATTATCAGCAATTGATAACGAACTGAAAAGAACCTTTTTTGAGCGGCTAAGTGTTTATGAAAAATGGGGCGTAAGACAATTAAGAGATAAAATAGATTCTATGCTGTTTGAAAGAACTGCTATAGCCAAACAACCAAAAGAGGTTATAAAAAATGAACTTGAAAAACTAGGGAATAAAAATGAAATAAACCCTGACCTTGTTTTTAAAAATACTTACGTTTTAGACTTCCTTCATCTACCCAACGTGTATTCAGAGAGTGAACTGGAGACCGCATTGGTACAAAATTTACAGTCATTCATTTTAGAATTGGGTACTGGCTTTGCTTTTCTTGAACGCCAAAAACGCATCAGCATTGATGCGACTGATTATCATTTAGACCTGCTTTTTTACCACAGAAAATTACACCGGCTGATAGCCATAGATTTAAAACTGGGCAAATTTAAACACCAGCACAAATCGCAAATGGAACTGTACCTGCGCTGGCTTGAAAAGTATGAAATGCAGCCGGGAGAAGAAAAACCCATCGGACTGCTGCTTTGCAGCGAGGGTAACACGGAGCATATAGAATTATTGATGCTGGATGAAAAAGAAATCAAAGTAGCGCAATACCTTACAGAACTGCCCAGCAAAGAATGGTTTGCCGATAAGCTTCACCGGGCTATTGAAATTGCAAAAATGAATTCCGAAATATAAAGCCCGGATTAATTTAAAGTTTAGTATCGCCTCATCACCCCAAACCTTCAATTAACTCCTTCACTTTACCCTTTATTAAATCCCTCACTTCATTAAACTGTTCCGGCTCCATGTGTTTTGGATCTGGTATTTGCCAGTCAACAAATTGTTTTGCCGGCATCCACGGGCAGGCATCTCCGCAGCCCATGGTAACCACTGCATCAAAGGGTGCAAAAGCTTTTACCTCATCCAGGCTTTTACTATCATGGGTGCTTAAATCGTAGCCCAACTCCTTCATAGCAGCAATGGCTTTGGGATTTACAATACCACTGGGCTTACTGCCTGCACTATACGCTTCCACATTTTTGTCACCAATTATTTTTGCAAAGGCCTGGCTCATCTGGGAGCGGTTGCTGTTTTCTATACAAACGAACAGTAGCTTTTTTTTATTCATTGCTATTTTTTAAATGGGTTAAAAATTATCCCTGCCAACAGCATACCAATAAAGGGTGCAGTAAGGTAAACCCACAAGTGCTGCAAATTATTACTCACCAATGCCGGACCAAAGGACCGGGCCGGATTCATTGATGCTCCGCAAATAGGGCCCGCAAAATACGCTTCCAACAATACTATGGCACCGATAATTGCTGCATTGATTACTTTATATGCCGACAGCTTTTGTATGATAACCAGGATGGTGAGCATTAATAAAAACGAGAGCAATATTTCCAATAAGAAAGATTGCAGTACTGACCCGGCAGGTAACGTACTACCTAAAAAAACAGATAGCGGAAACAGTAACTTTAAAATATAACTTGCCAATACTGCACCAGTAAGCTGACTAACAATATAAGGAAATACAGATGTCCACGGGAAGTGGCGGTTTACAGCCAACGCCACCGTTACCGCCGGATTTATATGCGAACCGGAAATATGTCCCAATACAAGTATAACGATGAGTACAATTAAACCAAAGGCGATGGAAATACCCATTTGAGTAACCGAGCCGCCTGTGGTTTCATTGATTATTGCTGCTCCTGTCCCAACAAATACCATAGCAAACGTTCCGGCTAATTCTGCTGCACATTTTTTTATCAACATCATATTTATCTGCTGTATTATTTATTTTAATTACAGCATCCGGGTGCACAGCAGGCTTCTTTTTCCGCCGTTGGTTTTTCAGCATATACAGTTATACTTGTGATGTTGGTTTTGCTGTTTTTGTAATCATTGATTTCCTCAGCACTTAAATAGTTAGCCAATATTTCATCCGGGATGATGATGGCTTTATCTTTTTGTACCACAATATTTTTAAACCCTGCATTTTCTATTAATTCCAGGTACACTTGTTTTTGAATTGAGCCTGAAACACAGCCTGCGTACAATTCAGCAACTTCTTTCCAGCGGGCTGGCAACTGGCCTTCGAGCACAATATCCGAAATAGAAAAATGACCACCCGATTTTAATACACGGAACATTTCGCTAAACACCTTTTGTTTGTTTGGCACCAGGTTCAATACGCAATTACTTACAATTACATCTGCCTGGTTGGCTAATACTGGCATACTTTCAATATCACCCTGCCTGAATTCGATGTTATTAAATCCTAACTTTTCTGCATTGCCCCTTGCTCTGTCAATCATTGCTGCAGTAAAATCAATTCCGATTACTTTACCACTTTCACCCGTTATCCTGCGGGCAATAAAACAATCGTTACCTGCACCGCTACCCAGGTCAATTACTGTATCACCTTCTTTTATCCGGGCAAATTCTGTTGGTAGCCCACACCCTAAGCCAAGGTCAGCTTCGGGATTATAACCTTTAAGATTGGTGTAATCATCTGCCATGATATTATACACTTCATCACCACAGCAGGATGAAGTAGCTCCGCAGCAGGAGCTCAGGTTCTGGTCGATATTCTGGCTGGCAATGGCCGCGTATTTTTCTTTCACCAGTTCCTTAATTTGCAAATCACTTTTCATGATGTTATTTTTTTATTTTTAAAAACTATTCCTTTTACAGGGTAGCAATATGATGATGGTTAGCAACATGCCTTTTCATTTTTTATTTTTAGGGCATCAAACAGCAAATTGAATTCTGCATTAAACTTTTCAAAAGCCTTCCAGTTAATACAATAACAACTGCGTGGGCCATCTACTGTGCCACTAATAAGCCCGGCATTTTTTAGTTCCTTTAAATGCTGGGATACTGTTGATTGTGCCAGCGGCAGTATTTCTACAATTTCGCCACAGATACATTCGTTGTGTTTTGCCAATACTTTTAATATTGCAATACGGGCAGGGTGTGCAATAGCTTTTGCAAATTCCGCCAGGTCCTGTTCTTTTTGAGTAAATTCTTCCTTCTTGTGAATTGCCATATTCCTTAATCTTATATCGCAAATATACGATTAAGTAAAATTAATTTCCAAATTTATTTTAAATATTAAAAGCGCAGGTTGTCCTGCGCTTTATACTATAAGGGGGCCAATTTTTATAGAGTTGGCAACCTTAAAAATATTACTCAATTATTCCCTGCCATCCAATAAATTTCCAAGGCCGCCTAAAATGCTACCTTCTTCTTTGCGGTTGTAAGTTCCATACTGCATGATACGTCCGGCGAGGCGGCTGATTGGCAAAGATTGTAACCACACTTTTCCGGGGCCCTGCAGTTTAGCCAGGAACAACCCTTCGCCACCAAACATAAAGTTTTTAATACCTCTT
>JANMVB010000353.1:0-5959 GCA_031392305.1 Ferruginibacter sp. | reverse complement strand
TTTTATTTGCTCGTAGGTGGTGGATATGCTGCGGTACCAAACATCAATATAATCTGTTTTGATGCCGCGGTATTTCTCTTCGTGGTTTTCGAATATGGTTAGCCGGTACTGGTAAACCAGGGTATCTTTTTTGTTGCCATTGTTTAAAAAGAAATACCCTTCAGTAATATCAAGGGGCACAATGCCTACCGGGATAATTACTATTTTTTCTTCTACAAATTCGTATATCTCAGCGCCATTGCTAATGGTTTTTTGCATTTTGCCTGCGGCGTAATAAACAATGTCTTCCAGTTCTTTCATGAGTTCATCATCTTCGATAACCTGCTTATACAGCAAGGAAAGTTTTTCCATCTGAATGCCGGTAATGCGTTTTGGAAATTGCTCCTGCATTAGTTTTTTATTGTCACGGAAAGAAATGATATTGTTATAGTGAAAAATAATATCTGCCAGTTGGGGGTACAATTTGTTTTGACTAAAGCCACCGTTTATTTCCTGCAGGTAGGCCAGCAGTGTATATTTTTTTAATTCAAAATCTATATAGCCTTCGGCAAACCAGGTTTCAGATAATGTTTTCATATTAATTATTATGGTGCGTAATGAAATTAATGAAAATCTGTTACAATTTAAACGATGAGAGCAAGGTATTATTTCAGTTGGTTTTATTGAACCCGTTGCATTTGTAATTGCTAAACAGTTAAAAAACTTAATTAAAACAAAAGGCGAAAAGCATTATTTGGGGTTAAAAATTTAACTAAACTATCAGCTTATTTTGAGCAGGTAAAATTTACTGAATGTTTTTTATATAATTTGCGCCTGCATTTACCGGGTTGTTAGCTCAGTTGGTTTAGAGCATCACGTCGACAACGTGAGGGTCGCTGGTTCGAGCCCGGCACAGCCCACTTTTTTTTCTGCCGCCCGGCAGGTTTCTTTATAAAAAGAGTATTGCCGTAAACTTTTTCAATCATTCCTTTCTATCAAATTGAGGATACTCAATATTCATTATCCTTATCATCACTCTTTTACTTCTAACCTTTCCAAAAAAGGAAGAAATAATCTATAAAATGGAATGGATTAGATGTTGCCGCTTTCTATTAAGCTGATTATGAGTGTTTTATTTTTTGGCATTATATAGGTTAACCCAAAGCATATCAGAAGTGGGATTTATTTTGATTATCCGTAAACACTAAAAAAAATGAAAACATTTATTACATTACTCATCATCAGTTCTATTGGCTTTATTTCTTTTCAACAAGGTGTTAAAGCACAATGTGTAACCCCGGGTCTAAAATTTGCAAACCCTACACTTGTATCAGGTACTGCACTGTCAGAAGGGGCTATTTATAAGTTTCCAGATATCACTACAGGCATTGATTGTTATATCAAATTAGTAAAGTTTAACGGCGGGGCTACGTTGATTAGCATGGAAACTCCGGGCCAGGGTTATCCTGATGCATGGCAGCCCATTATAAATGGCCCTGGTACCCCTTCAGGTAATAAATCGTGGATTGATTGGGAAATATCCTTTAAGACAACTGCAGGTGCAAACTATGCATTTCCCTGTCTTGATATTTCGGCAATTGATGTGGATGGAGATAATTCAACCATTGGGGAATTTATTGAATCAGACGGGCACATAAATTACAACATTCCTTCTCCAACTTTTTTAACTGTAACAAATATGGGTAGTGGCAGAATTGAAGCCCAGGCCCAAATCATAAACAGGCCAAGCATTGATACTTCTGCAATGGATGTGCGTATAGGTTTTTTATACAATGGTAAAGATAATATCCAGTTGAAATTAGGCTCAACAGTATTAGGTGCGCCAGGTGGTGCTACACAAAGATTGAACTGTATTTATTTTAAGAAAATTATAATGTCGAACTACTTTGTTTTACCGGTGAAATTTGTATCGCTTGATGCAACAGCCAATGGCAGAAAAGTAAACCTAAAATGGCTAACAGATAATGAAGTAAACAATAGTCATTTTGAAGTAGAGCGCTCTTTTGATGGCATTAATTTTATTGTCGCAGGAATTGTACTTGATGGATTTAATGTAGATGGCAATTTTAAAAGTTATGGTATGAAGGATAATATTACAGCATCGGAAGACAGGTTAATTGTGTATTACCGGGTTAAGCAGGTAGATGTGAAAGGCGCATTTAGTTATAGCAGTATTGCTAAAGTTAAGTTGGCTGGCAACGGAATAAATATGCAGGCTTCCCCAAATCCATTTTCTGAAAAACTCCAGTTCAATATTACCAGCGAAACAAATGTTACCGCCATTTTAAAAGTGCAGAATATTACAGGGCAAACGATAACTGCAAAAAATGTAACGCTTAGCAAAGGAAGTAACAGGGTACAAATAGATGGATTAGGTGATTTAGCAAAAGGTATATATATAGCACAGGTAGTAGTAGATGGTGCCATAATTATTAATCAAAAAATTATCAAAGACTAATAAACCAGGCACAAATACACACAAGGATTAACCGTCATTTAATTTTTTATTAAGTGGCGGTTTTTTATTGTAGAAATGCCTGGCAACTTTTCAAAAACACTTACATGAACCAGCTTGATATTATATGGTTGAGGAAGTGGTTATATTTTTTCATCTATAAATTCTTTTTGTCCGGGCAGTCAACCAATGTGGAAAATCGTTGCGTCGCCCTCTTGTACGAAATACCAATGTGGATCTTTAATGATGTTATGTCAATAATGACAATTCCCATTTGAAATTAAAATAACTAAGTTTATAAAAAAAAGCATGACCATATTTAGTAAGTTAACGACTGCATATTTTATAATTTCTATCTTCCTGTTTTCCTGCACAGCAAAAAAGAGCAGTGAATCTCCAGTGAATATTTCAGTGCCGGATACTATTGTGGTAGCTGAAAAAAAGCCTGTCATCGATTCGTTGGTTTTGCCTTTAACAGCACAGGTTCTAACGCTTATCAGCCAGAAGGATTACAGTAAGTTAGCCAGCTTTATTCATCCCGTGCAGGGCATTCGTTTTTCGCCTTATAGCTATGTTGATACCACCGCAGATATAAAGCTAACTGCCGCTGAATTTTTAAAACAGGTGAGCAATAAAAAACAAGCAAAATTAAACTGGGGTTACTACGATGGCAGCGGCGAACCAATCACCCTCACCATCAATGATTATTTTAAAAAGTTCGTGTACGATGCAGATTTTCTTCATGCAGAAAATACCAGCCTTAATAAAATGCTGGGCCAGGGAAATTCATTGAACAACCTGCAGGCCATCTACCCCAATTGTATTTTTACAGAATCATATTTTAAAGGATTTGATAAGCAATATGATGGTATGGACTGGCGCAGCCTTAAGCTGGTGTATAAAAAAGAAGGTGATAAATTATACCTCGTTGCCATCATCCACGATCAATGGACAACTTAATTTTATTTGCCTGAAAATTTTTTAAAAAATGATAAAATATATTTTCTATATTGTTTGAAAGTCCCCACCCTGTAAGGCAAACTCCACTACTTCCACCTTAATTTTTTTTAACCTTAAAACAATTTTTATGCAAAAATTTATTGTCATTTTTTTTATGGCTGTAGTGGCCGTGTCATGCAACAACGAAAAAACTGAATCATCTGCCGAAGCAAAAACAGGCAGCGATTCAAACAATGTAGTGCTACCATACACGGCAGCCTACTCCTCCGCTTTTGAAATGGGCAATCCGGCGTACTCAGCCACCATTTTAAAAGGTAGCTGGAAAGACTGGGAGAATAATACCATGGATAATATGAAAGACTGGGTGGCTGATACCATCCTGGCGATGCATAGCGATAATTCAGTTATCAGGGGTGCTGACAGCCTGATTGCCCGCTGGAAAAGAGGCCGGGCAGAATACACCGCTGTGATTGATTCTATTGATGCAGTAATGCCGGTGTACAGTACCGATAAAAAGGAAAACTGGGTGCTGGTATGGGCAAGGGAAATTAACACCAAAAAAGATGGCACCAAAGATACCGTAGCACTGATGGAAACCTGGCGCATTAATAAAGATGGCAAGGCAGATATGTTGTTGCAGTATGAGCGTAAATCTAAAAAGTAATAAGCCGGATAATTGAAGTAAAAACCCGCCGCAATTGTGGCGGGTTTTTTATGATTATTAAAAGTCTTCTTTTTTTACTGGCTGGTTACCACAACAGCCAGGGCAGCCCGCTGTGGTCAGTCCACACTGACCTCAACCTTGATAAAGGAGCGACAATTTGGAATGCACCCTCCGTGAGTAAGCTTCAGAGAAATACGCACAAAATTCAGATAGCATTTTAGCTTTAGGAGGCTAATGATAATTGCTATCTCATTTTAAGTTTCCAAATAAATTTATTACTGTCTTTATAAAATGTTACCCGGCCATTGTAGCTGTTTAAATTTATTTTGCCCGTTTCATAATAATTGTCTGAATCTTTTATATGGTCAGTAAAATAAAAGATCATTTTGTTGCTGTCAATTCTTTTAAACTCAGTATAATTATAAGGGAAACCCTCAAACACTTTTTGGTATTTTATGCCCTTATTCATAAAATCTTCCTTCGATGTTGGCCAGCCTAAATTCTCTAACCTGAATTCAACTATTTTTTCTAAAAGAAGAAGAGAAGGCTGCTCCCGGTGAATATTGCTTTTACTTCTTGGGGTATAAAAAAAATACCTGCATGATGATACAATCAGCACCAATAACAAAAATGTAAAAATTACTTTTAAAAATTTCATTTTTCGCTTAATTAAGCAATTAAAATCATTGTAAGCAACCAGCTTTTATTTCTTTTGCCTGCCCTCAAACCTTAGTGATTTTTCCGGTAATGTTCCAGCAACAGGTCACCGCCAAAATCATTTTTAAGATCCCGTACCACGGAGTGTACATGGTTGGCATTGTTTTGTGAGTTTTCGTATTCAATGATTATGGTAGGGCCCTGTATGCGGTAATAGTGCGCCTTGCCCAATGCATTTTCTGTGCTGCCTGCCCAGGTAAACCAAAGCTGATCGAGCCCTGCCTCCTGTATCTCTTTTAGCATTTTATCTGCAAATAAAGTAGTGTAGCGGTGTACATACAAGCTGATGAGTTCGAGCAACAGTTGCCGGTTGGCAGGCGATAATTCATTGTAACGGATACCGGCTGGCTTGGCTATCAAAGCCTTGCGGTTAGCAGCAGTAATAATTTCGCCGGGTGAATTGGTGGATGTTACTGTTTTCTTTAATTCTTCTGCAGAAAGTGCCTTCAACAAAGCAAATCCTTTTGCTGTTTCTTCTTTTAAAATGGCTTTATTTTTTTGCGGTCCACTCAGCACCACGGCTGGGTTGGCTCCCATAAAACCGGGCGTGCCGGCTACCAGTTGTTTTTTATCGGCAGAAAAATTAAAAGTGATATGGTGCCCTTCAAACCGCCAGCCCCAGATGGTGTTGGCAGCCGGGATACCAAAAATGGTTACAAAATATTTGCCCGGGTCCCGGTGATCATCTTCGGGTTTGCGTTGTTCCAGTTCCTTTAAAATAATCTCCAGCTGCATGATGTCATTTACCTTCTTAACAGCCTCAGCACTCAGGCATGTTTTTAACAGGTCCATCAATGCAGCACGTTGTGTTTCGGTCAATTCTTTTACTGAAATTCCCTTGCGGTCATTGAGCGGTACATAATGAAAACGATACCGTTCGCTGGTATCAAAAGGGTAAATCGTTTTTATGCGTTGGGTATTATTGAGCAGTTGTAAAAAGTTATTTGCCCTGGCTGCCATGTCTTGTGCAGGCAGGCAAAAAACTTGTAGAATAAAAATTGAAGTCAATAAAAATGTTCTGTTCATATAGCAGGTTTTATTGGTATTAAAGATATAGCAAATGCATCAGGTATTTTAGTGCTGTAATTACAAAACACAATTAAAGTTGCCCATTGATTTATCGTACAAGAGGGCGATGCAACTATTTTCCACATTGCTTCACT
>JANMVB010000327.1:0-17479 GCA_031392305.1 Ferruginibacter sp. | reverse complement strand
CAAAGTATTTGAGCAGGAAATATTCAGAAAAGACGGAAACAAACATTCGTATATCTCAGAATAATATTTATTGCATATCAACTCACCTTGAGAGCCTTTAATAATAAAATAAAAATTTACAATGAATGTAAAAAGCCCGGTCACTTATAGCTACAATACTTCTTTGGTACAAAGTTTTGAGGTGGATTTGATAAGGAAGCAATACCTGGACGAAGTAAATGTTGACGTAACAAGATTTTTTGAAGGCCTGCAAAAAATTGAATTATACAATTGTAATGATACAGGTTACCGGTTTTATCATCCTGACGGGATATGGGGCGATGGCCTTTTTTATGAGGAGCTACAAAAAAATAATAGCTGGTATTATGCTACCAACAGGTGGGAGCACAAAAAAGTGATTGAGTTAATCAGGCCGGAAGATAAGGTGCTGGAAATTGGGTGTGGCGACGGCGTGTTTTTAAAGATGCTTAAAAATAAAGGTGTACAGGATATTGAAGCGATTGAGCTCAACGAAGGTGCAGTGGCAGATTTAAAAAAAGAGGGGTATAAAATTTACAATGAGTTAATTGAAGGCTTTGCACCAAAGCATATCGGGCAATATGATGTGGTCTGCTTTTTCCAGGTGCTGGAGCATATTTATGATATAAAATCTTTTTTGGATGCCGCCTTACTTACTTTAAAAAAAGGCGGGAGAATGCTGATTGCTGTACCACATAACAATCCCTACCTGTTAAGATATGATATTAACCATACCTTAAATTTACCACCCCACCATGCAGGGTTATGGAACCAACAGGCATTTGAAAACCTGCAAAAGTTTTTCAACATCACCCTCACCAGGTTATCCATTATGCCGCTGATTGAGTATAAGCAATGGTACAGGATTCAGCGGAAGTATTATAAAAAAACCAAACCATTAAAATCATTTTTGATGGGCCTGGTACCCCGTCCTTTTTATAAATTATTCTTATCGGTATTTAAACAGCCAGGCAGGTATATACTGGTAGAATTTGTAAAAAATTAAACAATATTTTATACAGATTGTAACAGCTAAATTTTCAAATACATTTATTCTTTTCGTTCTTGAAGCATATTCTTTTTATATCAGTGATGAATGGTGCCCCCTGGGGTGGCAGTGAAGAATTCTGGTATAAAATGGCGATTTGGATGGCACAACAGGGCTATAAAGTGGATTGCTGTTTTTTTGATTGGCCGCAGGGCAAAGAAGAACAAAAAGGGGCATTAACAGAAAGCGGCTGTACGCTTCACCTGTTGCCAAACCCCAAAAGCGCAGGCAACTACGTGCAAAAATTAATAACAAAAGCCAGGGTAAAAAAGCAACTTAAAACTCTTGTGCAGAAAGAGCATGAGTTGGTTTGCATTAACCAGGGTGGCTTGCTAGACGTTACCTACCCAATGTATAATGGTATGTTACCTTATCTCAAAAATTTTGTACTGGTATATCACAACTATAATGAAACACAATTACTCCCTGTAGCCCGTAAACGAAGATTTAATAAATGGGCAGATGCTGCCCTGCAAAATATGGTGGCGGCTGAAAAAATTTGTGATGCAGTACAAGAAGTTGCCGGTTTTAAAATGCAGAATATTCATGTTTTAATTAACCCCATTACAATTCCAGTACTGCAGAAACCTGCTGCCTGGCCCACGCTAAACGAAAATGGAAATTATGTATGGGTAACAATCGGTCAACTGGAAGTAGGGCGAAAAGCCCAGGACATCCTCATTGTCACATTGGCTGCAGATAAATGGAAATTTCGAAACTGGGAACTTCATATTTATGGTAGTGGACCAGACGTTGAATTTTTATCCGACCTCATCCATGATTCAGGACTGCAAAATAAAATATTTCTTAAAGGGCATTCAAATAATGTAGCCCGGGTTTTAGAAAGTGCCCATATTTTATTTCAGGTTACCCATTTTGATGCAATGCCTTTAAGCGTTACAGAAGCAATGAATATGGCGAGGCCATGCATCGTAAGCAATACAGGTGATATGCCCTTATGGATAAGGGATGAAGAACAGGGATATGTGGTGCAGGCAGTTGCAGAAAATTCGATAGATATCACTCTCGAAAGGGTCTGGGCCCAACAGGAAAAATGGCAACAGTTAGGAATCAATGCCTTTAATACCTTTCAACAAAAATACCCCATGCCTTACGAGCCTTATTATCAAAACTTCTTTGCAGGCTTAATGCAAGATTAATCTTGAATGATGTGTTTACCGCTGCTATCTTGTCATTTTTAACAAACTTGTACGATATTTGACACATCGAAACCTTTCAATGTATTATATCTAATAACTTTCACCGATGAAAATTTTATTTCAATATTTAAAGCCACATAAATGGCTGGTATTTTTAACCCTGGTACTCGCTGCAATTAATATTGGTTTTTCATTGGTAGATCCTATCCTGTTAGGTAAAATGGTTAACCTTGCCAACGAACACCAGTCAGTACCTGGCACCGGCAAATTTAACTGGTCCGATTTTTTTTGGAACTATGAATGGATTACCCGGAAGGGAACGCCTTATTTACAATTGGGTGTTTTTTACCTGTTGCTTTTTTCCGTTTCTGTAGCCATGATAAGCCGTATTGCAAAAAATTTCCAGGATTATTTTTTAAATGTGATCATACAAAAGTTTGGTGCAAAGGTTTTTACAGATGGCCTGCAACATGCCATGAAGCTTCCCTACCAGCAATTTGAGGACCAGCGCAGTGGCGAAACATTATCCATTTTAACCAAGGTAAGAACGGATGTAGAAAAATTTATGATCAGTTTTATCAATGTGCTTTTTGGCATTTTGGTAGGCGTGGTTTTTGTATTTGTTTATGCCACTTTATTTATCAACTGGCGGGTACCTGTTGCTTATTTTGTTGGTATCGTTGTGTTAACTTTTATCACCAACCTGCTTAGTAAAAAAGTAAAAATCATTCAAAAAAATATAGTGGGGCAAACTACTGCCCTGGCCGGCTCCACTACAGAATCTTTGCGCAATATCGAACTAGTAAAAAGCCTGGGCCTTACCAAGCAAGAGGTAAGCAGGCTCAATAAAAATACCTATAAAATATTAGGGCTTGAGCTAACAAAAGTAAAACGTATCCGCAGTATAAGTTTTATACAAGGCACCCTCGTAAATACCTTGCGACAGGTTATTTTATTTATTTTAATGTGGCTGATTTTTAATGAACAAATGGATGCCGGCCAATTGGTAACCATGCAGGTTTTTTCTTTTTTTATATTTGGGCCACTGCAGGAAATTGGGAATATCCTGCTCTCTTACAGGGAGGCAGAAGCTTCTCTAAATAATTTTAACAGCCTGATGATGAAGGCGCCCGAAGCTGAACCGGCCAATCCTAAACCTTTGGGAAATATACAAAGCCTGTCTTTCAATAATGTTTCCTTTCAGCACCAGACCGCATCACACAAAGCAATCGACAATATTAGTTTTGATGTTAAGCTTGGCGAAACCATCGCTTTTGTTGGCCCGTCTGGCAGCGGAAAATCTACGTTAATGAAGTTGCTGGTAGGGCTTTACCGTCCGCTGCAGGGTAATATTTTTTACAACAACCTCGATGAAAATACCATTCATTTCGATGACCTCCGCAACCAGATTGGTTTTGTAACGCAGGATACAAATTTATTTAGCGGCACCATCAAAGAAAACCTGATGTTTGTAAACCCTGCTGCTACCGACCAGGAATTAAATGAAGTTCTACAAAAAGCAAGTTGCACCAATTTAATCATGCGTGCGGAAAAAGGCCTGGATACTATGATTGGTGAAGGCGGCTTAAAATTAAGCGGCGGCGAAAAGCAACGCTTGTCAATCGCACGTGCGTTATTAAGAAAACCGCACCTCCTTATTTTTGACGAAGCCACCTCCGCGTTGGATTCTTTAACAGAAGAAGAAATCACCAATACCATCAAAGATATTTCCTCGGCCAAAGAGCAAATTTCAATTTTAATTGCACATCGCCTGAGCACCATTATGCATGCCGACAGGATTTATGTGTTGGAAAAAGGCGACGTAGTAGAAACCGGCACACACGAAAAGTTGCTCGAAGAAAAAGGATTGTATTATGCCATGTGGCGCCAGCAAATTGGCGAGCGCAAAAAAATACAACCAGTGGCAGTGTAAGATTTTCATTAAAAAAAGATAGCTGATATATTTTATCTCAGCTATTTTTTTGTACAATTTTTATTTGGGTACGAACATTTGTATTTCAATTAAACATCGTTGTGTCACTCACTTGTACCGCATACCAATGTGGAACTTTACCTGCATGATAAATCTACTTCTCCTGAAATAAAATTGTCGCTTTCTGAATTGTAATGTTTTAAAAAATAAGAAATCATTCTTTGCAATTTTTGTAAGCTCAAAACTCCTTAACCTTGCTTATAAATTAAAGAGTGATTCGCAAATTTAAAGCGATGCCATATACTCAAAAGTACAAGAGGGCGATGCAACGATGCTTATTCAGGGCTCAGTTGCCTGGACAAAAAATAAAAAAAGCAGGGATTTTAGTTTGTGATAAATAAAAAGTACTGAAGCTATGATTAGAAAGCACAAAATTAATTTTTAACCTTAGTAGAAAACATACACAATTACTACGGGGCAACCTTATTACCTTATTCATGTGCATATCACTTTTCAAATTGATTACAAATAAGGTAATAAGGTTAATACAATGAAAAAGTTCCTTCCTACTAAGGTTTCAAACATCTCATTATTGTAATGGATGCACCATTAAATCATTTCAAAATCATTCTTTACACCTTCAAAACAAACATCAAAAAATCAGGCATCCTGCATCTTTAAACTACCTTTGCAGCTTATGGAAATCAAAAAGCCGAAACCTGGTTACCTCCTGAGTATTTTTACAATGCGATGCCCCCGGTGCAGGCGTGGCCCTATGTTCAAACACCCCAATCCCTACAAAAAAATAAAACTGTCACACATATTTGATATGCATGATAACTGCCCTGAATGCGGGCAAAAATATGATCTCGAAACTGGTTTTTGGTATGGCACAGGCTATGTAAGTTATGCCCTGGCAGTTGCTATTTCAGTAGCAACATTTGTAGCATGGATGGTACTGATTGGTGTATCCACCGACGACAATAGGGTATTTTACTGGCTTGGATTTAATGGTGTGTTGCTGGTTCTCCTGCAACCCTGGATGATGCGGCTCAGCAGGGTGATATACTTATATTTTTTTGTGAGTTATGATGAAAACTATAAGCAAACCAAACCAATAGAATTTGATCACCGGCAGTAAGAGACGTGAATGGTCATTGGTCAATGGTGATTTGGCAATGGTGAATTGATAACTCTGTCATTTATTTACGTCTTTGTATTTTTTTGTTGCACATTGCTGAAAACGTACAAGGGAGATCATTTATCCTTTTTATCAAAAAGGATAAATGACAAAATCATATTTACAACGATGATGCTATGAAATACAAATGTTTGTCAACAAATATTTCCTTAAATAAAAGCATTGGCCATACATGAACTATCAACTATGAACTATCAACCAATTCCCATTGCCACTCCTTAATCCTCCGCTTTAAAAATATCTTTAAAAATATTAGCTCCTGATAATTCTTCAATATCACTCAACTGCAGGTCAATTGCTTTGGTGCTTTTATTAATTTCCAGCAACGATAAAATGATGGAAAGCAGCAACGAAAAAAGGCTGGCTGCAAATATCCAGTTTGCCAAAACCATCCAGCCTGTAAAGATTGCATACATGCAAATTACACAACATAAAAAGCTAAGTATGCCAAAGCTTTGCATGTAGCGGATGAGGTTGAGCCGGGTACGGATATTTTTTATTTGATCCAATATATTTTTTTCCTTTTCGCCGCCAATATATTCTTCATGAAGTTTGCGAACGAGAGCAGCCAATGATAAAAAGCGGTTGGTATAAGCCAGCATCAATAAGGTGATGGCGGGAAAAAGTAAAGCCGGGGTATTAATGGAAATTTCTAACATGGTATAAAATTACTGATACCTGTAGTTACATGCATCAACCACCAAATAATGCCAGTTACTTGCTCACCGTAAAACTCAACGGAACATTTAATTTGATAATAAAATTTCTGCCCATGTTAAATACACCCATCCTGCGGGTGGCCATATTTTCCGCTGCATATTTTAAACGGCTTAAATGATTTTGATAGGCTACATCGCCAAGGTTTGTTGCAATAAAATTCAGGCTGAATAAAGTAGTGCCATTCTTTGTAATAAACTCGGCCCCGGTACCAGCATTCAGCAAGGTATATCCTGGTGTGCCGGTTTCTGTATTGTAAGCAGTAAAAACATTTCCCTGCGAAAAAGTATTGTCCATTTCGAGTTTAAGATATACGTTGCGGATATTGTTTTTTATCTTTTTAAAATCACCTCTTACTTCTGTAATGAGCCTTGGTGCAGGAATAAATGGCAGGTTACGGGTGCCTTCTACTTGGTTTTTAAACCTTCCCGCTACAAAAGAAAAAGTGTTTTGGATATGCAGCCAATCAAGCGGGTGCGGATGAATATCAATGGTAGCTTCTAACCCGGCCAGCACAGCTTTACGCTGATCAAACTTAAATGCAGCAAGGTCATCGCCATCTACATTTACGGTAGAATCGCCACCACCGGCAGCCTGTAATTTTCTATAAAAAATAAAATTACTAAAGCTGTTGTAATAGGTGCCCAGCCCAAAGGAAATATGCTCAGTATTAAAATCAAGCCCTGCATCTAATTGGGTGCTAACCTCACTTTTTAATTGTTGATCTCCATACTCGTACCGGATTGTTCCTTCATGTGCGCCATTTGATGCAAGCTCCGGAATTGAAGGTGCCCTGAACCCCCTGGCTATATTTAATTTAAAAACTAACTGCTTAGTTAATTCAGCCGCCATTCCAATACTTCCGGAAAAATTACCAAACGATTTATTGAACCCATTTCCTTTTACTGCATTTCCATCCAAAAGGTCTTTCACTTTAAGGCTTCTGTTGTCGTACCTGGCGCCACCGCTGAAAGTAATTTTTTCGATCGTCTTTTTCGAAAAGATATATCCACCTACATCAAACAAATCATAATCGGGAATGAGCTGCTCTATTCCCTTGTTAGCATTTTGTTGCTTCATGCCGTTTACCCCAATTGAAGTTGACCAGCCATTCATTTCTTTAAAATGCAACTGGACTGCGTAGGTGATTGTTTTGAGATCAAAGTACAGTGCCTGTTCACCGGGATCATCCACATTTCCAAATTCTTCCCGCTGATTGCGTTGGTATCCAATGTTTACCGCTAACCTCCTTTCACCCATTTTAAAACTATTATCAGTAGCTATTTTAAAATGCCGGATATGCTGATAAGGTATCTTTGGAACTGTAGTGTTGAAATCATTTTCAGTGGCCCTGGTTTCGCCACCACCTGCTATGGGCTTTATAAAATATCCCTTATCATCACGGTCACCTTCTACGAGGCCAGCTTTTAAATTGAAATTGCTAAACAGCAAATGACTATAACCCCAGTTACCATTATAGCCTGCATAGCCACCAAAGTTTTTCTGGTTAAATTTTGAATTGAAAACTTTACCGTCATATTTATTTTGGTAATCGGCAGCAGCTACGCCGGAGCCATACAGGTTCCAATTAATACCATTTACATTGCCGGCAAGGTTTGCGTTCAGTGTTCGGGCTTTGTTGTTGGTTTGGTAATTGCTTAAAATATTTGCTTTGATGGTATTGTTTTCAACGGGCACATTGGTGATGATATTTATTACACCTGCCATGGCATCGCTGCCATAAATTAAAGAGGCGGGGCCCTTTAATATTTCTACTTTATTTACACTCGACTCATCTATTTCAATACCATGCTCATCGCCCCATTGCTGGCCTTCTTGCCGCACACCATCGTTAATGGTTAATACCCGGTTGTAACCAAGGCCACGTATCACAGGTTTTGAAATGGCGGGCCCTGTGGCCATACTGGATACACCGGGCTTTTTTGCAAGGGCTTCGATGATATTGCTGGAGGCGCTTTGCAAAAGATCCTGCTTACGCAAAACAGATACCTGGAAAGGAGCTTTCTTTAATTGAGTAGCACCACTAACGCCGGTTACAATTACTGCGTTATTTTCAACTACTGATTCAGCTAACTCAAAATCCTTTTTTGTATCGCCGCTTATGGTAATATAACTGGTGAGTGTGGTATAGCCAATATGGGTTATTTCAACAAGGTGTTTTCCATCAGGGATATTTTTAATCTCAAAATCCCCTGAAGCATTGGTGGAGGTACCCACTTTTATTTCAGCAAAATAAATGGATACCCCCGTTATTGGGGTATGTGTAACTGCATCGGTAATTTTTCCGGAGAAGGTGCCACGGATTTCTTTTAAATAAATTGTATTAAACTTAATGCCATTGGCCATTGAATAATTGATGCAGGAAAATAATGACAGGAAAACAACAAATGTTCTGGGAATAGATTTCATGATAATATCCTTTAAATAATTTTACAAATAAAGTGACAGGCAAGCTTACAGGTAAAAATAGCTTGCATGAGATTAAAGGATAAACTGAGGTGGGCCACGAAGTGCAGGTAGTGACTGGTGATTGGTTTTAGTGAAATGATAATCAGTAGTTATGTACTGCCCGTAAAAGAAAGGAATTAAAATATTGATAGGTACCGCAGCAGCAATAAATGGATTTTCCACAACCAAATGATCGCACTGGCAATGGAAACGTAATTGCTTTACCTGTTCGTTGCTGTTATCTGTGGTGGTAGTTTTTTTACAATCAATGTGATTTGCAAAGGTGTCGTGCAACCATTGCTTTGGACTGTTGCTTACCATAAATAGTAACAACAATACTGAAGCAACAAACTGTGGTATGATTTTACTTTTATGCAAATGGATGATTGTGTAGCGGATGTAAATTTAGGCGAATATTTTTACTGAGTGAATTTTTAACTTTTTTTGAGGTGTGGGGATAAGCAGTTTTGGATGGTTATATGGTGGGTAAAGTTCCACATTGGTATTTGGTACAAGAGGGCGATGCAACGATGCTGCCCATGGCTTCTTAGCCCGGACAAAAAATAAAATCATGAAAATTAATGATGATCTAAACAGCTAAAGTAGATGAAGAATTATTGGCAGTTTTTAGAGCAAGCCTTTTTCATAAGCCAGGTGCATAGCCTGTGCCCGGCTGTTTACGTGCAGTTTATTGTAGATATTAATGACATGTTTTTTAGCAGTGTTGGGGCTGATATTTAAACTGGCACCTATCTCTTTATACAATAAGCCCTGAACGAGCAATTGAAGTATTTCGCACTCTCTTTGGGTAAGATCGAAAAATAATTTTTGCGGTGCTGCAACCGGTTTGTGTAAAGGTGTGAGTTCATTATTTTGTACTAGTTGCAAAATTTTATGGGCAATACCGGGTGATATGGGCCCGGCACCACTTTCGTGCATTTGCCAAAGCATCTCCGTAATATTTTCTCCACTTTCATCTTTTAACAGGTAACCAAATGCACCGGCTTTAATTGCTTTAAATATCTTTTCTTCATCATCAAAAATGGTAAGTACCACAAATTTTACGGAAGGGAAAAATGAGGAGCCGACTGCAATGGCATCAACCCCATCCATATTCGGCATTTCAAGATCCATGAGGGCCACATCAGGAATTTTATCTGCCGGCAATGCATTCATCTTTTGCATAAAATCTTTTCCATCTTCTGCCACCAGGGTTATTTCAAAATGCCCGTGCCGCTGTAATTTATCTTTAAGGATATTACGGTTACTGGCTTTGTCATCGATGATTGCAATTTTGATATACATATTGGCGGGGTTCGTTAAATATTAAAAAAAAAGAAATGAAAAGAAATAATCCGAACGGATACCGGGCACTAAAAAATATGTATTGTGATAGAAGTGCCTGCTCCCGGTGTTGAATGAATGATTACCTGAAACCCTGCATCGATGCCCCTTTGCTTAATATTATTTAACCCATTGCCCTGCCCGTTTTGCTGGGCTGGGTAATCACCGAAACCTTTTCCATCATCAGTGATAATTATTTCCCATTGCTCTTTTGATGCGTTACTTACGAGGCGGATATTTGTTGCATCAGCATGTTTGATGGCATTGGTAATAGCTTCCTGCACAATCCGCACCAGGCTAAGGGCATGGGTATAATGTAATATTTTTTCAGCGGGCGCATTGCCCTCTACTTTAAATTGAATGTGCTTATAATACCTGCTAAACGGTTGTATAAAATTACGTATCCGCAGCAGGCAATCTTCTGCCGAATAATTATCTTTTTTTAATGCCCAGATGGTTTCTCTCAAGGAGGTAATAATATCTTTCGAGGCAAATTTAAGATCAGTCATTAACTCATCCCGAAGCGTTGTTTCTTTTTCCAGCAATTCAGTATTATACAAAACAGCATTGGCATAAGCGCCGATACTATCGTGCAGGTCACGGGATATGCGTTCCCTCTCAATACGTAATTTATGTTCGCCTTCGAGGAGGGCCAGTTTTTTCTGGTATCCACCCCGCAGATATTGATTGATGAGGTAGGCGAGGATAACTATAAGTACCAATGCCATACCAGTTATAAACCACCAGGTTTTCCAAAAGGGCGGGTGAATGGTGATGCGTATTTGTTTCATTGGTTGAGCATCTTTATCAAACAGGCGGGATGCATATATTTTAAAAATATAATTGCCGGGTGGTAAAAAATATCGCACTGTTTGCAGGCCGTTGTTTTGGAGCCAGTCTTTATCTATCCCTTCCATTTTGTATTGATAGAGGTACTGATCAGGGTTGTGGGTGGCCATTGCAATGAAATCGAAGGAGATAGAATTTTGATTAAACGGCAGATTAATTTTATCAATATTCCACGCTGCGCTATCTTTTAAAAAAGGCTGGTTGTTAATTTTTATATCTGTTACCAGTAAATTTATTTTTTCATTTTGGTTATTAATCAAATCTGGATAAAAACTACTTACACCATTTACGCCACCAAAAAAAATTTCACCATCGGCAGATTTTGCAACTATGTTGGTATTGAATTCATTTTCCTGCAGGCCATCCTCTTTTTTTAGTTGCAGTATGCTATTATCACGGTTTACCCTAAAAATGCCTTTATTGGTACTGCACCATAAAAACCCAACATCATCAAATACCATGGCATAAATGCATTCGTCTGGCAGGCCCGAAGTTTTATTTAATTGCCACAGAATTTTGCCGCTGCTATCAATTTTAAAGATGCCCTTATTGCTGCCCATATAAATATTATTAGCTGCATCTTTTGCAAAACACCTTACCCCGCCGGTATTTTTAAAACTTATCCTTTTTGTTTCATTAAACTGAGCTGTATCAAAAAAAATCAATTCATCATTGGTGTGTGTTACAATTGTTGAGTTGTAAAACATCCCACTCATGGTATAAGAGTTGGTTATTTCATGTTCAGTAATTTTATTGATAACGAAATATTTTTTAAAAATGATGCCCTGCGATTGTACCACTCCCACTTGCTCGTTTTGAAACAATAAGTTTCCAAAATAGTTGATGCCACTTTTATTATCCGGAAGGTTAGTGGAGTATGACAACTTGAGAATCTGTGTAAAATCATTGCTTAGTTGCCACACTTTTTTTTCTCCTGAATTAAACAACAGGTAATTGCCCTCATTGCTTTTTATTATGGTGCTTGGAGAAAAAGATTTTTTTTCGCCCGGTAACTTACTGATATGTTTTACAAGTCGTTGAAGTGTATCAAATATCAACAGCCCGTTTTCTACCGTGCCTGCCAGTATCCTGTTATTTTTTTTATCCGGTAATATGCTTATTACAAAATTTGCATCTTTTATGCCGGTACCGTAATATTTAATAGGGTAACTGCTCCTGATTATTTTCCTTATCCCATTTGTAACAGTGCATAAAAAAAGGTTGCCTGCATTATCCTCCTCAATACGTGAAATAGTTGCAGTACCCGATAATGATTTATTCTGAAAATTTACCAGTTCGCAGGTAATTGATTGCAACAAACTATCAACGATATATACTTTGTTTGAAAAGGAAATAAGTGTGTGATTTTGCCAGGGATAAATAATACATCGTGAAATCTGTGTATCATCTTTACCCCTGATATGTAGCGGTCTGCTTGTGTGATTAATAAAATTATAACCTAGCAGTGCATTATTAATTTTAGAGGAATTGTATAACGCTTCATCTGCTGTTTTAAGGGTAAGCATATAAGGTGATATTGAAGGGATAGAGTCTGACTTTGAAATAAGTTTGCCCACTTTTAAATTCCACAGATAAAGCCGTGACCTGATTAGAAACGCAATTGTATGATTAATAATATTGTCCCCGATTTTGGGCCTGTAGTCTGAGCTGGAAGGAAAATCATCTATTTCAATTTTCTTTTCAGAAACAATTTTATAGGTAACTAAATTCAGCCCGGTAATATGGTCTGGCTCAGAAAAGAAGTAAACGATGTTTTCATCTTCTCCAAAAAGCTGTGCTGTTCTTTTATGTGATGAGCGAAATGTGTGGATTAACGTAAACCTGTTTCGGGCAATATCATATTTGCTGATGCCCTGCGCATGGCTGAGCAATAGGTCACCATTTTTGCAGCGCAAAAAATATACAAACTTATCATCCGGCAGGCCGGCCTGTACCGGCACCAACGTAAAATTTTTGCCATCAAATGTTTGTATCCCGTTCGAAAAGCTTAACCAGCAAAAATTGTTTTTGTCAAAAGCAATATCAAAAATGGTACTTTGCAGCAGGCCATCATTTACGTTATAACTAAATGAATTATATCTTTTAATATCCTGCCCATAAAGCGTAAAATGGCTGCCCGCCTGTATTACAAGCAACAACATCACTATACGTATAAACAACTTTACGCCTGCTATCATTGGTTAAAAAAATTCATTTAATAATTTTCAAATTACGCAATAGCAGCATAATATCATCATTATCCAATTGGATTATAGGACGATCCCCATTCATTCCCTTTATTTGAATAGTAATTCGGATATACTTTTTATTCGCCATTGTACCCGGTGTTTTTTGTATAGGCCAGTAGTTTCAAAATCCTTTTTCCATCCTCAGTAAAATCGTCGTTTTTTACTTTTCTTCCCCCTGGTCTTTGTCCGGGCAGAAGTATTTCATAGCATCATCGTTGCGTCGCACTCTTGTACATAGGTGCAAAAAGGATCTTTTATTAACCGCTATAAAAACTGTTTCAAATTATTAATAACCGGAGCTAAATAAGCTGAAAAAGTTTTGCTTTTAGTTCCTGTTCCAGATATTTAGCCCGTACCCTATTTCTTATTAATCCTACCCTATTTATCATTCAAACAAAAAGCATTGTTATGAACAAAAAATATTTACTTATTACGCTTTGCAATTTACTCCTGGCACATATCATATATGCCCAAACATGGAACGGCAATGCAGGCACTGATTGGAACACCGCAGCTAACTGGACCCCGGCTACCGTGCCCACTTTAATCAGTAATGTAACAATACCAAATACAGTGAACAAGCCAGTATTTTCAGGCAACGTTTCTATTACATCCATTACCACAGCACCCGGAAGCGGTATTAACTTTAATGGGTTTACTCTTACAGTAAGTGGAAATTTTGATATGAACGGTGCTACCTTAAACAATACCAATGCGGCTACAGATATAGCCATTACATTAAATGGCAACAGCACCAACTATTTCAGGCAAAATACTATTAATGACAATTTGATTATTAATTACAATAGCACATCCCCATTGTACGAAGCTTACCAATACCCAAACATTTACAATCAAAATGCCACTTTCAATATTGGTGGTAGCGGTACTGTTTATATATGTTACGACAACCTTTCAACCTTCAATGGAAATGTATCGGTTAACCGAACAGTTGCAGGCCAAACCTTTATTTTTGATAACGGAGCGGTGAATGTTGGAGGTAATTTTTCTTATACTAACAACGCAGGTGGCAATACCAGTATTCATGCCACAGGTAGTGCTGCCATTACAATAGGCGGAACAATTAATATAACCGCAGGCGGTGCCGGTAACCCAATCTTCCTGATGAGAAAAATAAAAAATCAAACTACAGGCGGAACTATTTCCGTTCAAAATAGTGGATTGGTAACAATAGCAAATGACACTTTACGCCTTAGTGCATTTAATATTAATGGATTTATTAGCGCAGGCACCGACGATTTTTTACAAAATGCTATAACAGGTACAATTAATATTTCAGATGCCGCTGGCAACACCGGGTCAAACTATTTCAGGGGAAATTTAATAACCGGAAATACAACCATCGGTTTAAATTCAGTCTCAGTTTTTTACGAAGCTTACCAATATCCGGATACATTCAACGGCAATGCAACATTTAATATCGGTGGTACAGGCACCTTTTATACCTGCTACGATAATTTATCAACCTTTAATGGAAACGTTACCATTAACCGAACTGCTGCAGGTGCCACATTTATTTTCGATAACGGAGCGGTGAATGTTACCGGCAATTTTGCTTACACTAACAATGCGGGGGGCAATAGCAGTATCCATGCCACAGGTTCAGTGGCTATTCCCATTAGTGGTACTATTAATATAGCTGCTACCGGAACTGGTAACCCAACCTTTCTGCTGAGAAAAGTAAAGAATCAAACTACCGGGGGTACAATCTCCGTACAAAACAGCGGACTGGTAACCATAGCAAATGACACTTTATTGTTGACTGCATTTAATGTAAATGGTATCAACAGTCCAGGTATCGACGATTTTTTACAAAATTCTATAACAGGTACAATAAATATTTCGGATGCCCCGGGCAACACGGGGTCAAACTATTTCAGGGGAAATTTAATAACCGGAAATACAACCATCGGTTTAAATTCAATTTCGATTTTTTACGAAGCTTACCAATATCCCGATACTTACAATGGCAACACTACATTCAACATTAGTGGCACAGGTACTTTTTATACCTGTTACGATAACTTATCAACCTTTAATGGAAACGTAACTATTAATCGTACTGTAGCAGGTTCCACATTTATTTTCGATAACGGGGCAGTGGCTGTTACCGGTAATTTTTCTTATAGTAACAACGCAGGAGGAAATACCAGCATTCATGCCACCGGTTCTGCTGTTACTCCAATAAATGGTACTATTAATATCACTGCTACCGGAACGGGTAACCCTATCTTCCTGATGAAAAAAATAAAAAATCAAATTACCGGTGGTACTATCTCGGTGCAAAACAGTGGATTGGTTACAATTGCAAATGATACTTTAGTAATAAATTCCTTTAATGTAACCGGAATCAATAGTCCAGGCACTGACGATTTTTTACAAAACTCAATAACAGGAAATGCAGATATTTCCGACGTGGCGGCTAATAACGGAGGATGGTATTTTAGGGGAAATATTTTAAATGGAAATACTTCTTTAACGCAAAATTCTACTGGCATATTATATGAGGCATATCAATACAGCAATATATACAATGGCAACCTCAACCTCAACAGAAATGCAGGCACCTTATTATTTACTTACGATCATAGCTCCACCATAAATCAAAACCTAACTTTAAATGCTGCAGCAGGTATTACTTTTAGCGATACTGTAAAATTTGGAGGTGCTATAAATACCCTCATAGAACAATTTGGCACCCAGCCCATCAGCATTCCATTGTTAGAAATCAAAAAAAATGGCAGTGCCGCTGTTACGCTCAATGATTCTGTTACCATTACTACCAAAGCAACTTTTACCAGCGGCAATATAAATACAAGTGCCACTAATAAGCTGGTATTTGCAGACAATGCTACCCATTCCGGCTCTTCTATTGCAAGCCATGTGATAGGGCCTGTTATAAAAATCGGGGATGATATTTTTACCTTCCCGGTTGGTGGGCCTGCATCCCTCAATGACATTAAAATAAGTGCCCCTGTCGGCGTTACCAGCCGGTTTAGTGCCGAATATAAAAATCAAAACCCAACCATTGATGGTTATAATACAAATGCCAAAGCCGGATCGTTGGGTGCTGCTATTGTAAGTAATGCAGGTTACTGGGATGTGCAACGACTGGGAGGTACAACCAATGTTACACTCACAGCAGGGTTTTACGCAAACCCCTATCAACAGTATCCCGTATTGGCCAATTTAAAAGTGGTACACTGGAACGGTAGCCAGTGGGATGATCATGGAAATGGTGGCACTACCGGAACTCCGGCAGCCGGTACAGTAGTAAATTCAGTGCCTATTACCGGCTTTAGCCCATTTGCACTTGCGGGTGTAACACCGGCTTATTTCTTTTCATTCAGTCAGCCTGGGGCTGGCCCGGATGGTACACCGTTAAAATTGAAAGGCATTGGAGGCTGGCCGTCTTATGCAGTAAAACTATTGCCTGCAGGGACTTATACCAATGATAGTATCTTCCTGGTGCCAAATGGCAGTACCAATAGTTTCAGGTTAAAAGATTTGTATGGCGTAGAAAAAGACACCAGCATTACTGCCCCGGTAGCGCCAACAGTATATATATCCGCCAACGGCAACGGCAGTATAAATTTTACAGGCTGGCGGCATTATGTGTACGTAAAAAATGCAGGTAACCAAATAATCGGGGCCATCAGGGACAATGATTTTACCCTCGGTAACACTGCCATCACAGCTTATTTTTCAACACCCAATGTAGCTACTGCACCCAATGGCAATATATTTTTAAAACGTAGTTTTAAAATAACCAGCCAGTTTGCGCCGGTAGGAACAAAAAGGGTACGCCTGTACATCAGCAAAACAGAATTCAGTAACCTGCAGGCAGCCGACCCAGCTTCCTTCCCCAATGGTATTAACAGCCTTACAATTACCAAATACACCGGCCCGCAGGAAGACAGTTTATTTAATCCCATTCCCGGTGGCAATGCCATCATTATCCCTAACAGCGATATCTCCATCGTTGATCTTGGCCCTATGTATTCGCTGGATATAGATGTTGCCGGCTTCAGCGGTTTTTATATTGGGGGTAATCAATCGAATATTAATATTTGCAGCGGCACAACTATTTCATTGCCTGCTAATATCAGCGGTGCTACTTACCAGTGGCAGATAGACAATGGAAGTGGCTATACCAATATCGCCAACAATGTTGTGTACAGTGGCGCTACCACACAAACTTTAACGCTTACCAATGCCCCGGGAAATATTTACGGCAGTAAGGTTAGGTGTGTGGTAAACGGAAATACTTTTAGCCAGGTTTATATTATCAGGTTTACGGCCCTATGGCAAGGCGGTATAAGTAATGTATGGGAAAATGCAGCTAACTGGAGTTGTGGTATTGTGCCCGATGCTAACACGGATGTGGTTTTAAATGCTGGTAAACCCAACTTTCCGCAAGTAGGTTCCAATGCTTCCGTACGATCGTTAAGAGTAAATGCCGGTGCAACA
>JANMVB010000307.1:0-12486 GCA_031392305.1 Ferruginibacter sp. | reverse complement strand
CCGCAGCGGTCGCAGGGAAATGATTGTTCAATAGCATGCGCAATTGGTTTTGCAAAAATCAACATGCCGGCTAAATAATCATCGCTTAAATCAAAAAATTTATCTGTTTCAATTTTTGGCACTACCAGCACATGCCCTTTCTTTAAAGGAAAGATATCGAGGAATGCAAAAAAATGTTCGTTCTCTGCAATTTTGTAACTAGGTATCTGGCCGGCAATTATTTTTGAAAAGATTGTCATATAAAAGTTTGCAATAAAAATACAAAACAAAAAACCCATTCTTTGCAGAATGGGTTAAAAAATTTATTGCCCGGTAAATTTACAAAGTAATATTTTCTACCTTAAACTTTAGCTTACCGGCAGGCACAATTACTTCCGTTACATCGCCAATAGATTTGCCCAGCAAACCTTTGCCAATCGGGGAGGTTACAGAAATTTTCCCCAGCTTCAGGTCAGCCTCTTTTTCAGATACAATCTGGTAGGTGGACTTCTTTTTTGTACCCATATTGGTAACTGTTACCTTGGTTAAAATAGAAACCTTGCTGGTATCAATATTGGTTTCGTCCAGTATGCGTGCAGTAGCAATCACACCTTCAAGGTATTTGATTTTTGCTTCCAGCATTCCCTGCGCTTCTTTGGCTGCATCGTACTCGGCATTTTCTTTTAAATCCCCCTTTTCACGTGCTTCTGCAATAGCCCTGCTAGCTGCAGGCCGCTCTACACTTTTCATTTGATGAAGTTCAGTTCTCATCTGATCAAAGGTGTCTTGTTTTACATAATTCGTTTCACTCATACACTTCTTTTTTTAGCGTCAATAGAAAAAAAATACAACGCCCCGGTATCTCCGAAGCGTTGTATCAATTGCAAATATAAACAAAATATCAAATACCCAGTTTTTCCAGGATAACGGCACTCATTTTATAAAATGATTCATTGCTGTATCCGGCAATATGGGGGGTAATAATTACATTAGGTTGTTGCGTTAAAAAATCCAGTTGTAATTGCTGTGCTTCTGTAAAAGTATTCAGCTTTTCATTTTCCAGCACATCCAGGCCTGCACCAGCAATGGTATTTTCATTCAATGCATTAATTACCGCCGCTGTATCAGTAACCCCTCCCCTGCTGGCGTTAATAAAAAATGGTTTTTGAGTTAACGTTCTAAAGAATTCATCATTTGCCAGGTGATGCGTTTCGGTAGTTAGTGGCAGGTGCACTGTTATAACATCTGAATAACGGCAAACCTGTTCTAAACTAGCTTCTTTAATATAGCCATGGGCAAAGTCAAATTTATATTTGTCGTAAGCAAGCACGGTTACCCCAAACGAACCAAGCAGCTTTGCTACTGAACTGCCGGTATTTCCGTAACCAATTATCCCAACAGTTTTGCCTGCCAGTTCAATGCCACGGTTGGCTTCCCTGTTCCACTGGCCTTGCTTCACCTCGCTAAAACTAAGGCTGATATTGTTCATCAAATTCAGCATCATCCCAAGCACATGTTCTGCCACAGCATTCCTGTTGCCTTCGGGGCTGCTTTCGCATTTAATCCCATTACTTTTTGCATAAACTGTATCTATCAATTCCATGCCGCTACCCAGCCTGGCAATCCATTTTAATTTTGGTGCTTTATCAATTATTTTTTGATCAATCGCTAACCGGGTGGTAACAACAAGGCCATGGGCATCCTGTATTGTTTCATACAATTCTTCGTAAGTAATCTGGGGATTATAAGTAACCTCATACCCTTTTTGCTGCAAAGTATTTCGCAGTACTTCATGAGATTTTGATGTAATAATTACCAATGGTTTTTCAGTATTCATATTGTGTACCCGGTTTACGCTTTAGCCTGGCTCATCAAAAGTAAATCGTTATTATGTATGTGAAAATTATTTTTATAATACCCCTTTCACTATTGCATAAAATATATCCAATAACAATTTTGTACAGAAAAGCTTAGGCAATAAAGACATTGTTTGGGCTAATAATTAATGTGGGAAAAGATCCACATTGGTATGCAGTACAAGTCCCGATTCAAGTCTAACATCGGGATGCCGACAAATACTGTAGGCAAGCGATGCAACGATGCTGCCTTTAATTACAATGGCCCGGACAACAAAAAATTAAGCCGGCGTAACATTTAATATTGCAAAAAAATTATCGCTACACGCATTATTATTCTGAGGAAATTACACTTATCTCCACATTGGCATTCTTTGGCAAACCTTTTACAGCTACCGTTTCCCGTGCAGGGAAATCACCATCAAAATACTTAGCATAAATTTCATTTACCTGGCTAAATAAATTCATGTCGCTTAAAAAAATAGTGGTTTTTACAATATTACTAAAATCCATTCCTGCTTCTGACAAAATAGATTTCAGGTTCTGCAATACCTGGTGTGTTTCTTCGATGAT
Organism: Ferruginibacter sp.; assembly: GCA_031392305.1. GTDB lineage: Bacteria > Bacteroidota > Bacteroidia > Chitinophagales > Chitinophagaceae > Ferruginibacter. The sequence goes on along the minus strand of JANMVB010000307.1, from coordinate 10,078 downwards.
ATCCGCATTTGCCAAATCGTTGGTGCCGGGCTTTAAAGCCACCTGGCCCGAAACGAATAACAAAGACCCTGCTTTTACTGCCTGGTTGTAGGGGCCAATTGGTGCAGGCGCATTATTGGTATTGATAATTATTTTGCTCATTATTTTTAATTAAGGAAGTGCAAATATATCTTTAATCAACAACCTATTTTTGTAAAAATTTATCAAATGAATATTGCGGTACTGGCAGGTGATAAGCAATGGAACGAATTAATGAACGATGCTGTTAAAACAAATTGCACAAGGATAAAATCAATTGAAAATTTTAGCGTCGATGAAGATGTGTTACTTATTTTAGAAGAGCTGCCCCTTGATTTTATTTCTTTCAAAATACCTGTTTTGATTAATTCTGTTTGTAACACTTTAGATGATTTACAGGCACCTGAAAATGTTATCCGTTTGAATGAGTGGATTAGTTTTTTATCACCGGAAAAATGGGATATAATTTATGCGCTGCTGCAAAAATTAAATATCCAAAATAAAAGATATTTTGCAGCCCCATTAATAAAGCAATTAGCAATCGCATGAGTATAATTCTACAAATAGATACAGCAATAGATAAAGCCATCATAAGCGTAGCAAAAAATGGTGAGTTATTGCACGAACTTACAAATACCAACCAAAAAGAACATGGAAGTTTTGTACACCCGGCCATAGAAAATTTATTAAAGATTACCGGTTTACAATTAAAAGATATTGATGTAATTGCAGTATCTGCCGGGCCTGGTTCTTACACCGGGTTAAGAGTAGGAATGGCGAGTGCAAAGGGATTAAGCTTTGCTCTACAGAAGCCATTAATATTGATAGGCACACTCGAAATTTTAGCAACAGGTGCAATTATGCAAATGGAACTGGAACAACAGGAAACAACCAGGCTCTTTTGCCCCATGATAGATGCAAGAAGGAATGAAGTATTTACTGCAATTTATGCCAATAGTATAAATACGACGTTGCCGACAATTAATAGTATAAATACTATTTTACAACCCTGTGCAATGATATTAAATGAAAATTCTTTTGCCAATTGGTTGTTAAAAAATAAAATTTATTTTTTCGGTAACGGGGCTAATAAATGGAAAATAATTTCAACTCATTTTAATGCACAATTTTTAGATGTTAAAAACAATACACTGGCTATGAGCAAATTAGCTTTTAAAAAATTCAAGAGTAATGACTTTACAAGTAATAAAAACGCTGAGCCATTATATGTAAAGGAATTTTATGATGATACTTTAAAACGCTGATTATAAATTTTATTTTATCAAATATGGCATAAGGATTTTAATCTATATAAAATGGATTGTATCTTTGCAGTGCACAAAAATTAATATCTATGACAAATGACACTGCCCTTCCCAGGCAAGATGTAGTTGTACAAACTACTAAAACGGGTACCATTAAAATTGACTACTATAATGTGAAAAAGGCAGCCTTGATTTTGAGGGCCCTTAATCATAAGTTGCGTCAACAGTTGATAAAGCTAATTGAAGAGGAAAAGAAAATAACTGTTACGGAGATTTATGTAAGACTTAAACTTGAACAGTCAGTTGCATCTCAACATCTTGCTATCTTACGTAAGGCTGGTATTGTTACTACACAACGTGATGGAAAGTTTATTTTTTATATCATCAATCACAAAAGAATTGAGGAGATAAGCAATTTTGTAACGCAGTTAGTAGGATAACAAATTTTATATCTTTTTATAGCAGCGGATGTAGCAATACATCCGCTGTTTGTTTTTAAATTTGCAAAAAATACCAGGTAAAATGACATCGCTTTCAGTACAAAATTTTAAAAATAAGATGGCAGAAAATGTAACGGTCCTTGATACAAGGAATGCGGCAGATTTTTCGAATGGGTTTATCCCCGGCAGCATTTTTATAGGTCTTGGGGGCAGGTTTGCTGAATGGGCCGCAAATATTTTATCATTCGTTAAGCCCATTTTGCTTATCACAGAGCCGGGCAAAGAAACCGAAATTGCCAATCGCCTTAACAGGGTTGGCCTCGATAAAATAGAAGGCTACCTGCAGGGTGGTTTTGATGCATGGAGCAATGCCGGTGAAAAAACCGATATGATTATTGGCATTGAAGCCGATGAACTTGCTATGGACATTCCCCATGATAAAAACCTGCAGGTGGTGGATGTAAGAAGGGAAACAGAGTTTGCAGATGGCCATGTAAAAGATGCCATCAATATGCCACTTAATGAAATGACAGACCTTGCGCTGATAGCAGACTTTGAAGAAACACAAAATTTATATGTACATAGCGGAAACGGTTACAGGAGTTTAATTGCGTGTTCGTTGTTGAAATCGCATGGTATTCATAACCTTAGAAATGTGCAGGATGGCTGGGAACAAATAAAAGAACAAGCCACTATAAAAATTGCCACTGAGCCATCAATGCTAAACTGATGAAAAGATTTTAGCAGATAAAAACGTCAAGGTGTATTTTTTTTGTCCGGGCTAAGAAGCAATGTGGATCATCGTTGCGTCGCCCTCTTATACTGAATACCTTTGTGGAACTTTACTTAAATTATAATTACAAAACATCAGTCATGTTACACTTGTGTAGCATGAAAATTAAACATCTATCCATTGCTTGCTGTAGGTTTCATCATACTCATGCTTCCACCTGCGGTGGCTCCATAAATAATTATCCGGTTGTTTTCTGATGATATCTTCAAGGAAATCCCGGTATTTTAATGCAAATTTTTCCGGCGTGTACGTTTCAGGATTTTCTATTATTTCGCACACTTCAAATTTATAATAACCTCTTTTTATTTTATAAAAATTGAAATAGATAATTACCGGTTTGTTACGAACTGCAGCCTTATGTGGTCCCATGATAAACGGAACAGGTTTATTAAAAAAGTTTAGCCAGTATGCTTTATGGGGATTGGTATTTTGATCTGCAGCCAGGCAAAGGGAATATTGATGTTTCATCAGCTCAACCATCTGCCGCTGAAAAGACGAATTAGGAATTAAAATTGTACCATACTTCGCCCTGAATTTAAAATAGATTTTATTGAGGGCTGCATTTTCTATATTGGCTACCACACCAATAAAAGGAATTTTTATATGCCTGCTTAAAAAGAGATTTATATACTCCCAGTTAAACTGGTGGCCACACAAAAATTGAATATTCCTGCCTTTATCTGCGATGACATTTATAGCCGAAAAATCTCCGGTTATTCTTTTGTCAAAAGCTTCGTCGCTTAAACTAAGCAGTTTGATGGTTTCAATAAATGTGTCGATGAAATTTTTATAAAACTTTTTTGCAATTTTTTTTCGTTCCGCTAAAGATTTTTCAGGAAATGCAATCGCAATATTTCCCATCACAACTTTTTTGCGATAGCCCGTAATATAATAAAGCAATACATAAACAAAATCGCTTATGCGGTATAGGATAAAAAACGGGAGCAGTGAAATCAGGTATAAAAAACCATAGACCAGGTAATACATTTTGCAAAGATAATAGTAAGCAGTTTTCTATTTGCGTATGGCAATTAAAGTACCACATTGGTATGCGGTACAAGGGAGTGACACAACGATGCTGACCAATGCTTCAGTGCCAGTGCAACAAAAATTCTTGATTGTGTTAACCCTGGCTTACCAAATAATATTATAACACAATATTTTGCACCATATTACTTTTGAAAGCATAGTCTGTATTAAAATGCAGGCCCCTGCTTTCGTGCCTGAATTCTGCACACTTCACAATTAAATAAGCCACAGTTATCATATTCCTGAGTTCGCACAATTGTGGCGACACAGCCGTTTTTTGATACAGCGCTTCTGTTTCAGTGTATAATAAATCAAGCCTTTTCATGGCCCTTTCCAAACGTTCGTTATTACGCACTATACCCACATAATCACTCATCAGCAATTTTAATTCTTTTACACTTTGTGTTATCAGGATCATTTCTTTGGGGGCATTGGTACCTTCAGATTTCCAGTTGGGGATTGCTTCTCCCGATACAGGATTGTTCTGTTCTTTTTTAGCTTGCCTGGTTACAAAAACACTATCCTTAAAAGCCCTGTGTGCAAATACCATGGCTTCAAGCAATGAATTGCTTGCAAGCCGGTTGGCGCCATGTAACCCTGTTGATGCACACTCACCGGCAGCATATAAATTGATGATGGAAGTGTGTGCCCACTCATCTGTTTTTATACCTCCGCAACTATAATGTGCGGCAGGTGCTACAGGTATCAAATGCCTGGTAATATCAATACCGATACTCAAACACTTTTCATAAATATTGGGAAAGTGTTCGGTGAATTTTTCTTTACTAAAATGCCTGCAATCGAGATAGACATGCTCAGTACCATTTATCTTCATTTCATTATCAATTGCCCTTGCAACAATATCACGTGGGGCAAGGTCTTTTCGGTCGTCGTACCGCTCCATAAATGCCTCACCATGTTGATTGCGCAAAATGCCCCCATCCCCACGTACTGCTTCTGTTATTAAAAAACTTTGCCCCCGTACACCAGGTTCATACAATGCCGTTGGGTGAAATTGTATAAACTCCATATTTTCTATCCTGCCCTTTGCCCGGTATATCATCGCAATTCCATCGCCGGTTGCAATTGCAGGATTGGTAGTAGTGCGGTAAACCTGCCCGTTGCCACCCGTAGCCAATAAAGTAATTGCAGATAAAATTTTCTCTATTTTATTGGTAGTTAAATTAAGCACATATACGCCATAGCATTCAATATCAGGTGTGCTCTTGGTAACCAAAAACCCAAGGTGGTGTTGTGTGATAATATCCAATACAAAACAATGGCTGATTAGCCGAATATTTGGTTTTAGCTTGATGGCTTCCAGTAGAGCACGTTCCATTTCTTTACCAGTTACATCTTTGTGGTGCAATATTCTAAACTCACTATGCCCTCCTTCTTTTCCCAAAGCATAGTCGCCATCTTTGTCTTTATCAAACTGTGCACCCCATTCAATTATTTCCTGTATCCTTTCCACGCCTTCCCTCACCACAATCTCCACTATTTCTTTATTACATAACCCATCACCTGCAATGAGGGTATCCTCAATATGCTTGGTAAAACTGTCTTTATCAAAATCCATTACACCGGCAATACCACCCTGTGCATACTTGGTGTTGGTCTCATCACTTTGGGCCTTGGTTAATATGGTAATTGTTTTATCCGGGCATGCTTCTGCTACCTTCAAAGCATACGTCAAGCCTGCTATACCACTGCCTATTACTAAAAAATCTGTTTGCATAATTTATCTTATTGACTTTACATTAAAATTAGCAGATAAATGATTAATAATACGGTACAAATAAAATCTTCTGCTACAACGAACAGGTGCAACTACTTTTAAAAAATTATTTATAAACCCTGCTTATAATTATCATTTTACCTGGCTGATACATTAACACCTCACCACAATAATCGTTCGCATTACTTTACTAAAAGATATTTTCCAAGCAAAAGTAAGGTGCAAAAAAATCAATTTTTTATCCCGTCAAATTTATACGTTTCATCAAATGCAGTTTCATATTATTCAATGTTAATTTTTAATAAATTACCACTTTAGGGTATTGTAAAAAAAAATTTTGTTATGTAGGTTTACACCCTGTTTTAAAAAAGAGTTCCCCCCATAATACCTTCTGCCGGCATGCTTGCTGTTTTAAATGCCCGCTATAATTTTCAATCCGTTGGCTTTTAAAAAAATCGAACAAATATTCGAATTGTAATACTATGCTTTTAATAAAAAAGTGCAGTTCTTTTTAAACTTTAAAAAAACAAGATCATGAGACAAGAACAAGAATCCACCATTCCCTGCTGCCCCGATCTCATCAAAGACGACCATTGTGATGTGATCAATTTTAGCAGGGTACTTACCTACCCCACCGGACTTGCAGGAAATATCCGCAGGCGGGTAAATGTTGAAGTTATACTTCATTTTAAATTAACACGCTGTACCCTTGGCCTTACCTTAGGCGACCCTGCTTACAGCACCACCTTGCTGCCCGGCGAAAAAGTGCGGCTATCCACCACTGATAGGAGGAGCCGTTTTAGTTTCGACAGCGAAACAAAACTCAGCTACCGCAGTGAGCAAATTTCTGAAGAACAATATTTTATGACTGCCACACAAAAGTATATGGCAGATGCATCAAGTGCACAGTCTGGTCATGCAGAAAACTCTTCCGAGGGCCACTTTGATTTTCATGGCGATGCAGGTGGCAGCATCAACCCATTTAGCCTAAGTGCCAGTGCCAGCACCAATGCCAGCGGCAACCACAACAGCAGCTCTGTATCAGATTATTTAAACCAGCAAAAATCGCATGTGCAAAGCTCGGCGGCACAAGCTGTTAGTGCCACCCGTAAAGCGCATTCTGTTTCAATTGGTGAAGTAAGCAGCCGCACACATGTACAGGGCGAATCCGAAGATCATTTTGAAGCATCTTCCCGTGAGTTTACCAACTACAATAAATGCCATGCTGTTACCTACATGTTTTACCGCATCAACAAAAAACAAAAAGTAAAATTTGAGTTGGTATCCATTGAAAGAAGGGTGCTGGATGATAACGCACCAGTTGGCGGTGTGCTGCAACCAGCCGCTGCCCGCATTCCCATTGCTTTGGTGCCACAGGATATTCCTGCTACGGTAACTTTAAAAAGGGCTACTGCTGTATCAGCAGCGGGTCTTGCAATTAATGCAAATTTCGATAGCGCTACTTTATTAAATACTGCTCAAACTTTTACCCGGCCTGCGTTTGCCTCAAACCAAAATTTTGGTATCCCAATAGATGCTGACACAAGAAAAACAGCTTTGAAAGAAGCAGATGACCAATTGATCGCAAATAAATTGCTTGCGCCTGATGGAAAGGTTTCAACCGAAACAAAACAAACCATCGATTTTGAAATGGAATTTTCACTACCCACACCTGGCATCATTGTAAAAGGTTGCCTCGATGATTGTGATGTATGCGAACCATTATTAAAAGAAAGGATGCAACTGGAAAACGATCTGCTGCGCAAACAAATTGAATTGCTGGAAAAATCGCAGGAATACAGGTGCTGCCCTGTTGTAGATAAACCTGCAGATAATTAATAAATAAAAAAAAGTAACCACCATTTTATAACAAAGAAATTATTAAGAAGTATAAATAAATAGCACACAATTAATTATTGCCTGCCAGGCTTTTTAATAAAATTCTACAAAACCTACACAACATGATCATCTCAATGCAAGGCAACTGGACAATCACCGTAAAGTCTAAATCAGCCTCCTTTCCGCAACAATTTGTAGTGCTCGGTGCCTCCTCCGGTAACGGAACTTATCCCGGACAGGTTGGTGCACCAGCAGTAAATGTTACAGGACAGCAATGGAGTATTGCTGTAGCCAACAACCCCGGTACCGGCTTCCAGGCATCAGGTGCCCGTATAAAATTTCCACAGAAAATTGGGAACAATTATGTGTTTGATATTGAAACAAACGATGCAGGTGGCGACCAGGATTTTAACGACCTGGTGTTAACCTGCTCAACACCTGCTTTGTACAATGAGTTTATAATGTATGGCAACGTTACATTGTACAGCGAGCCATGCTGGTTCAACCCATGCTGGTGGAAATGGATCGTAATAGATACCTATCCTTCTTTAATAAAAGCGTTGAAAATTCCAAAGCTGAGGGAAGTGATCGAACGCATTTACCCTGAAAGGATCCCGCCAATAAAAATTGTAAACCCTAACCCTCCTGATCCTGCACCTGATTTTAAACCAATGATGATAAACATTGTAGATGATGTGCAGCTACCGGTAAAACAGGCACAATTATTTAAAAGAGTTGAAGTAGCAGGTACAGATTCATCAAATACAAAAAAATCAAAAACCGGTGAAAACTTTGCTACTGACCAGTTAAGTAATTTCAGGAATGAAAGATTGCTTTCTGCAAATATTGGCCGGGCCTCTGATGCATTGCAATATGATAAATCTTCGCTGGCCAAAGTATTGCAGCCTTACAGAAGATTCTTTTGCGATACTGAACCTGGCTCCAACCTTTCACTCAGCTTTGATGAGTACGACCGTTCCTTATCTGAACTTGCCGGCAATCCCTACACTGGTGCCGGAGATCATCTGTCACTGGGCAATGCTGTTACGGATATGAATGGTAATTACATCTTCCGTTTTACACAACATTTTTTTGAAAGATGGAACGAATATTTTGTTGATTTTGCAACAGGCGAAGACCATGCCATTCAAATATTACCAGATGTGATTGTAAAGGTGGAGCAGATAATTCCCGTATATAAATTATTATTTGAAAGTGCCCCTTACTTCAATATCGGCAATTTAAAAAGGGTAGATCTGTGCCTGCCAAAATCCCAGGTACCACCGGTTACATCTTTCTGCTTCAACGGCAATATTGTTGGCAGCCTGGGCAATGTGTACATTGGCGGAAATCAAAATACCACCGGCTCATTTGCACCCGCAAACTTAGACAGAAACGGCTACAACAACCACCTGCGTGCCAATGGGGTTATTACCACCAATACCGGTGGGGTCAGCAATCCAAGCTCTGTTTTTTCTGTTGACTGTGCCTGCTGGGGAAGTGTAATTGATGTAAAGGGTTGCCTCTACGATTTAGCAAAAAGAACCCCGGGTGCTGCTGAAATTCAACGCTATACCATACGCTTTAAAAAATCCGCTTCAGATCCATGGCAGTATGTAAATGAATCTCATCTGCATCCGCTTTTTCACAAGCGCAATAATATTTTATATCCCGGTTATGTAGGTGATCCGGTAGGGCCGTTTAACACAAACCTAAATGTAGATGGTGGCGGTTTTCAAATGGTGCCTGCCTACAAAAATATACAGCGTGAAGTGCAATTACTCATCAGCGATTGGGAAGCCGCCAACCTGGATATTCTTATAAGATTGAATTCATCCATTTACCAGGGAAGCGCACCCGGTACCGTGTATTTCAGAATTGATGGATACGATGGGGCTGGCGTTGCCGTACCCAATTCAACGGACATGATTGCCTTGTATATTGATAACAATCCGCTCGACTTTGGTCTTGCCGATGTTCAGTTTCCACCAGCAATTGAGTATGTGGCCTGCGGGTTGTATAAAATGACAGATGCGGAATTGAATACACCATTGCAATTCAAATTTAAAGCTGCAGATCTGTTGAACGACCCGGCCAATCCAACGCTTGGTTTTGTAAATGATTACGAGTTAACTTTTGGCAAATGCCCCAGCGCTATAGCATTGGATATGAGCCTGCCCGTGGTGCAAACCAATATCACAGATGGTGTATTGGCGCAAAGCCCTTCGCCTGTAAGTACGGAGGCAGGTGGTTGTGTGGGATACAAAGGCACCATTACCGATTTTGGGGTAACGGGTTATATCAACACTACCATTCAACCCAATGCCATGAGCGGCTGGTTAAGTGCAGCAGAAATTTATGGCGTTTTCAGCCTTGGCTTAACCGCCAGCAGAAGGGTAACAAATGGCTACAACTCAGGCTTGGAAGGCACTTATGTCAACAGTACTTCATTTAGCATACTTAAAAAATAGCAGAGAAATAACTAACAGGAAATAAAATATGATTGTTTTTTTTGTGTGGGACCGGCAGAAGTATTTCAATTAAACATCGTTGTGTCACTCACTTGTACCGCATACCAATGTGGATCTTTTCCCACATTATAGGAGAGGCCCGGTAACCAGTGTTTAATGAGAAGTGTTGGAAGTAGTGATTTTACTTACCCCAAGAATCTAATCATATTTTATTCCCTGTTAAGTTTTATGCAGTTAAAAGCTCGTTACGGCCTCGAATAAAAAGTGCTAGAAAATTTCAACATGATCCGTTAAGAAATCAAGGTTGTTTGAGCCGGGCACAAGCTTCAATCCATTGAACTCCTGTCGGCGAGTTCCTTGATTTTAGGATAATGTTGAAATTTTCACGTGTCCCGACGAACGTAGTGGAACTCGGGAGCCTTTTTATTCGCAGCCTTGATTTTTTTTGTTTCTTTTTTTTATCAAGAAAAAAAAGAAAATGAAGT
>JANMVB010000176.1:0-4893 GCA_031392305.1 Ferruginibacter sp. | reverse complement strand
ATGATGAGCTCTGCATCTTTTTTATGGTATGATTTAGGGGTAACTTCTTCCTCGGTTTTTATTTCAGCCTCTACCTTTGGCTTTGGCGGAAAGAGGCGGTCACCCGATGCAGTAAACTCCTTTATATCTTTAAGATCAATTTTTTTGATGGCAATTTCATATAACAGATCAAGTGAAGAATTTACTTTATAATAGGTAGCCAGTTCTTCAAGATTGTGCTGGGTCATCATTCCGCCAATTGCATCCAGTTTTTTTTGCAGGATGTATTTTCCATCTTCCGCTACTTTTCTTTTCTCTTCCTTGAGGGTGTCTTTTATTTTTTGTCTTGCCTTACTTGTTACCACCAGGTTCAGCCACTCCTGGCTGGGCTTTTGTTTGGCGCTTGTTATTATTTCTATCTGGTCGCCGCTACGCAGTTTATACCCAATAGGCACCAGTTTATGGTTCACTTTTGCACCAATACATTTACTGCCTACAGCAGTATGTACCCCAAATGCAAAATCAAGTGCACTGGCACCGATAGGCAGCATTTTAATATCCCCCTTTGGCGTATATACATAAATTTCTTCTGCCAGGAAAGATGTTTTAAAATCCTGTAAGAAGTCGATGGAGTTGGTATCCTGGTTGCCGAGTGCTTCCCTTATCTGGTGAAACCATTTGTCAAACCGGCTTTCATCTGTCGTACCTTCTTTATATTTCCAATGGGCAGCCAGGCCCTTTTCTGCAATTTCATTCATACGCTTGGTGCGTATCTGCACTTCTACCCATTTACCCTGTGGGCCCATTACAGTGGTATGCAGGGCTTCGTAACCGTTACTTTTAGGATTACTCAACCAGTCCCTTAATCGTTCGGGTGAGGGATTGTATTCATCGGTGATAATGCTGTAAACTTTCCAGCAATCAGCCTTTTCTTTTTCGTAAACAGTATCTACAATAATCCTTATGGCAAACAGGTCGTACACTTCCTCAAAGCTCACTCCCTTTTTCTTCATTTTGTTTGAAATGGAATGAATACTTTTTGGGCGTCCATGAATTTCAAATTCAAAATCTGCTTTATCCAGTTTGTCTTTTAGTGGACGAATAAAGTCGTTGATATACCTGGTCCTTTCTCTTTTTGTATCCTGAAGTTTTTGTGCAATATACCGGTAGTGGTCTGGCTCCAGGTATTTCATGGAGAGGTCTTCCATTTCAGTCTTTATGGCATACAACCCCATGCGATGGGCAAGCGGTGCATACACGTAAACAGTTTCGCTGCTAATCTTTAGCTGCTTCTCCCGCTTCATGCTATCGAGTGTGCGCATGTTGTGCAGGCGGTCGGCTAATTTTATAAGTATTACCCTTGGGTCATCTGTAAGTGTTAGCAGGATTTTTTTAAAGTTGTCGGCCTGCTGGCTGGTATTGGTATCCATTACCGAACTTATCTTGGTAAGGCCATCTACAATTTTACTTATTTCAGCACCAAATTCCCGCTGCACATCTTCCAGTGAAATATCGGTATCTTCTACCGTGTCATGCAGCAAAGCGCAAATTGTACTGCGTACACCGAGGCCTATTTCTTCCACACATATTTTTGCAACAGCGAGGGGATGAAGGATATATGGTTCACCGCTTTTACGGCGCATGGTTTTGTGTGCATCCACTGCCATTTCAAAAGCAATTCGCAATAATTCTTTGTCGCCGGGCTTAAGTTTGGGTTTAAGTTCTTTAAGCAAACCACGGTAATGGCGCAGAATTTCCTTTTTTTCTTCGGCTTCGCTGAGGTTATATTTTTGTATCTGTATAATAGCTTCCATGACTGAGACGAATTTACTTGAAAAAAAACTTTTACAGATAGATTGTTTGTTTTTGAGGAAGCGTTTTAACAACTAACAATTACATGTAGCTATTTATATTGTGGGTAAAGCTCCACATAGGTATGCGGTACAAGGGAGTGACACAACGATGATCCACATTGCTTCTTAGGCGGTACAATAATTATTTTGTGCAGACAATTAATGTTGTACATGTAATTGAAAAGCTTAATTCTGCTACTCAATTACACTTAAAACTGGTAAAAAAACAAGGGGAAATTTTTATTAATTATTGCCTTACCCCATAAAACCGGGATAATAATTTAAGGAATTTGCAGACCCATATTTTGTAAGTAACATAGCTGTTTGAATATGGCTTTACTTCGTTGGAATTTACATTATACCAAAAATCCAGATCTACTCCACCGGGGGGCCTTCCTTTTAGAAACTCAATAAAATAACTTCTTTTCCAGGGTTTGCGGTTTCCACCGATGGGATGGGCCATTAACCTAAGCCCATAATCAAAGCCCATTGCCTCTTTGCCCATTGTTGAAAGTTTGCAACCGGTAATCATGTAGGCAACATTTAACGAATCCTGGTTTGCTGTGAGCACAGTATGGCTGCGGTCGTAAACCCTGCCCCTTTTTAAATTTCCTGCAATTTCGGCCAGTATATTAAATGATTGCACCCAATCTTTTATAAAATTATTGTTGGCTTTATTCCAGCCAATAAAACCACTATTGTAATATTTTGCAGTTGTATTTTTAATTTCAAGTCCCCGCTCTGCGGCAAGTCTTTTCCATTCTAATCTTATGGGATGGTTATCGGGCATATCACCATTTACATCTTCGCATAATGCTACCCCCTTATTTATCCACTCTCCAAAAAAAGTCATCCGGTTAAGTATTACCAAATCAGAGTCAAAGAAACAATATTCATCAGCGCCAGGCTCTAAAGTGGTAACTAGATGATTTAACCAGTTTGGCTTTTCATGTACCATGTGAAAATCGCCGGTAACCTCCACAAGTTCTACTTCAAAACCTTTGGAGGTTTTAAAAGATTTACCATTTTTTGATTGATTTAATACAGGCAGCCAGGAAGGGAGTTTACCTCTGTAACCCACCACCAGCTTGTCGAAATAGGTGCCATGTTTTATCATGGAATTAATTAATGCAGCCAGGCCGTAGAAATAATGCTTTTCAGCCAGGGAAGTAGCGATTTTCATATTTTATTATCTTGATAAAAAAATTATTTATAATAACAATTTGTTGGTTTGCATTGGCCCGCTTAAAAAGCTGACAGTGCTACAACCCAATTATTTTCAAAAATAAACGGATAGATTGTATAAAAGAATTCTGTTTTAAATTTTTACAGAAAACCCTTACTTTTGCACCCCTTAACCGGATGTGGCGAAATTGGCAGACGCACCAGACTTAGGATCTGGCGGAGTAATCCATGTAGGTTCGACCCCTATCATCCGGACAAAAACACCCTCTCTTTGCTGAGGGGGTGTTTTGTTAAACGAACATTAATTATTTAAAATTGCCTCACGGGTATCAAATCTTTTGAGGTACAAAAGCAATATTATGGCAACAGTAGCAAGAGAAAATATCGGCCTGCTCAATGATAAAATCATTATTAAAGTAAGCAAAGAAGATTACTTCCCCACTTTTGAAAAGAAATTAAAAGAATATAGCAAAACGGTAAATATGCCGGGTTTTAGAAAAGGCATGGTACCTGCGGGCATGATAAAAAAAATGTATGGCCCTTCTATTTACACTGACGAAATATTAAAGACGGTTGAAAAACAACTCTATGTTTATCTTGATACAGAGAAGCCGGATATGTTTGGACAACCTATTGCATTAGATGCAGATATTCGTAAACTTGATTTTAATAATCCGGCCGATTACGAATTTGGTTTTGAAATTGGGTTAAAGCCCAATTTTGAATTAGCCCCACTTGATAAGGCCCCAGTTACTTTTAATAAAGTAAAGGTAACTGACGAAATGGTACAGGAAGAAGTGGAACGCATGCAAATTAAAGGAAGCAATTTAACCGAAGTTGAGGTTATTGATAATGAAGAAAATGTGTTGAATATATTTTTTGAAGAAGCAGATATAGATGGCAACCTTGTTGAAGGTGGCGTTGAAAAAGAAAATACTGTTATGTTTAAATTCTTAGCCCCTGCTGTGCAGTCAGAATTAAAAGGAAAGACGAAAGATGCTTTTATAGTAACACAGTTATCAAAAGCTTTTGAAGATGACAAGCTGGATAAAATGCTTACCGATCTTGGATTAGAAAAAAATGCTGCCGGGGTTGCAGATAAATATTTCAGATTAACCGTAACTAAGATTGAAATAGCTGAGAAAAGGGAATTGAATGAAGAATTTTTTAACGAGGTTTTTCCAGGTGCAGCCGTAGCAACGGAAACTGAATTCAGGCAAAAATTAAAAGAAGAAATTGAGCAATACTGGGATGGGCAAAGCCGCAACCAATTGCACGACCAGTTATATCATTACATGCTGGATGAAACCAGGATGGAATTTCCTGCAGAATTTTTAAAGCGCTGGTTACAAACCGGTAGCCAAGATCAAAAAACTGCAGAAGAGGCAGAGGCGGAATTCCCGGTTTTTAGCAACCAGTTAAAATGGACGTTGATCAGCGATAAAATTATAAAGGAAAACAAACTGCAGGTATCCCAGGAAGAACTAAAAGAATCTATGCGCATTGAAATAATGCAATATTTTGGGAATATGAATATTGGGCAGGATAGCAGTTTCCTGGATAGTTATATCGACCGGATGATGAAAGACGAAAAACAGGTAGATGCAAGTTACCGCCGCCTGGTAACTGACAAATTGTTTAAATGGGCGCAAACCCAGGCAAATGCAAAAGAAAATGAAATTTCTGCTGATGATTTGATGGCCATGCAACATAATCACCAACATTAAAAGCCTCCCTGCTCCCGAAAAATCGGGACAGGCTCTCCAAAGGAGGGTTCTTGAAGATTATATTTACCGGAGCTCTATTTGCTCCGGTATTTTTTTGTCGTTAATGTTTTACAGACAGTTTTATTTCGGACAGTATAAAATCAGACATC
>JANMVB010000172.1:0-3710 GCA_031392305.1 Ferruginibacter sp. | reverse complement strand
TACCGGCGATAGCATAAGGCTACAACTCGGCATAGATACAGTGCATTATCTTTCCGATACTTCCTGCATCGATTTAATGAATAAGCTCATCGCCAATAAAGATGTAAATAAATCCATCCTCATCATTGGCCACAGCAACACCATACCCCTGATAATCCGTAAGCTCGGTTTACCTGATTATCCAAAAGATTATATCCCCGCAAATGAGTTTGATAATTTATTTCTGCTGACTTTTAAAGATGGAGCAGCTTCTTTGAAGAAGATGAAGTATGGTGCGGCATCGGGGAGTTCGGCAACGATGCAATAATGGAAATTTAACAGCAGTATGTTTTGTGAAAGCTTGCGATCATTTTGGCAATTGTATTATTAAGTTTTTGTGTTACCATTGCCCTGCCGGAATTAAAAATTCATCAGCACAAATAAATTTGCCAGCAAATTGAATTAAGTGAATGATCAATTCAATGATTTTAACCATATACTCATCGCACCCTACATACAACGCCGGTAAAGCTCCCCATAGGTATGCCGTAAAAGTGAGTGACACAACGATGTTGACCACTGCTTCTCAGCCCGTACAAAATAAAATAAATGGAAAAAAAATTATTTCCTATCCGATATCAACAACTCTTTTAAATGCTGGTACATAAGCTGGGGCATGGTGGTGCATTTTACAAATGCCGGATTGTTATCGTAGTGCTTTGAAAGCTCGGCTGCAAGCTGCGTAATTTTTGGTGCGGTAGATAGCGGATCATCTGCAGCAGCCACTCTCAGGTCACGCAGGCGCTGGCGTTCACTTTTAATACGGCGGATAATTTGTGATCTTTCTTCCTGCTGGTACTGGCTGATCACTTCTTTATTCAGGTGCTTTTTTACCAGCTCTACAAACACCAGGTTCTCTTTAAAAAATTGTGGCAGGTACATATTTTTGCTGCCTTCGTAACTCTGCTGATCAAAGTCGATTGATCTTATTTTAAACTGCACATCATCAAAGTCCTGCGTAATATCAAATATAAAATTGTAGCTCCGCATATCGCCGAGCAGACGGATAAAGCACCGCTCATTAAACTTCACAAATTCTTTGGCAATGCGCTTGGGGTTAAACTCTGGCCGGTGCAGGTATTGTTTGATAAACATGTCGCCGGGCACACCCGAAATATGTTCTTCCACAAGGGTATTGTCATCAATTAAAAAGTTCATAAAATTGGGTGACAGCAGGTGCTCCAGCTCCATGCCAAATATCCGGGAAGCATCCGCTACTTTAATATAAAAGTAGTCGTACACTTCATTAAAATTATTTACAATTTTTATCCTGAAAGGTTTTGAATTAGCAAACAGGCAATAGTCTATCCGCTCAATATATAAATGTTCTTCGGCCTGTGTATGCCCGCTCGATTTTAAAATGGAATACATTCTTTTTAGGGAAGCATGTATTTCATCCGTAAGTGTGGGGTTGTAAAAAACTGTTTCCCAAAGTGTATCCACTCCATCTTTATCAATTACCGGTATGCTGAAATTAAAATGTTTGAGTGTATCATAAGCAACCGGCAGCGACATTTCCCTGCCATATCTTTTCAAATATTTCCTGAAAGATTTGCTGATGGCAAATGCAATTTTCTTTTTGGTGATATGATCGGTATGCTTCATCAATGCTACAGTTCGTGTGATATTCTTTTGAAGTGTTTCCACCATTTACTTTTGTTAATCGCCTCCTGTGTATCGTGATCTGATTTCATTTGTGCATCTACCACGGCTATCAATACCACATTAAATATAGAGCGTATGGAGCTGCCCAGTTGCAACACATGCACCGGCTTTTTTAATCCCAGCAAAATAGGCCCGATAGCATCTGAACCGCCTACTTCCTGCAACAGGTTGTAAGCAATATTACCGGCCGCAAGGTTAGGGAAAATGAGTGTGTTTACTTCACCATCCAGCAACTCAGTAAAAGGATAATTGTCTTTTAAAATTTCTTTATTAAATGCCAGTATGCCCTGCACTTCACCATCACAAATAAGGGTAGGGTCTTTTGCTTTTACAATCTCCCTTGCGGCACGTACCAGGTTGGCTTCGGGTGAGTCGCTGCTGCCAAAATTAGAGTAGGAGAGCATGGCAATACGGGGTACTATATTAAACAGCTTTACTTCCTTAGCCGCCAGCAAAGTTATCTCTGCAAGTTCTTCGGCAGTGGGGTTAAAGTTAATGGTAGTATCTGCCAAAAATAATGGCCCACGCTTGGTAAGCAGTATGTACATGCCGGCAATTTTATTTACGCCATCTTCTTTGCCGATGGCCTGCAGTGCAGGGCGGATGGTATCCGGGTAATTGCGGGTAAGGCCGCTGATCATGCAATCTGCTTCACCACTTTCTACCAGCATACAACCAAAATAATTCCGGTCCTTCATCATTTTATTTGCCTCGTGCCTGTTGATACCTTTGCGTTGGCGCTTTGCATAAAACAGTTCTGCAAAATGTTTTCTTAAGTCTTCTGTGTCATCCGATTTGGGATCAATAATGGGCATCTCTTCCAGGTCGATGCTGTTATCCATCGCAATCTTTTTAATTGTTTTTTCGTCGCCAAGTAAAATAGGATAACCCACGCCTTCTTCCACCACCAGTTGCGCTACTTTTAAAATTTTTATATTTTCTGCATCTGCAAAAACTACTCTCTTCGGATCCTTTCTTGCCTTGTTGCCAATCACCCGGCTCAGTTGATTATCAAGGCCTAGGCGTTTGTTCAATTCAAGTTTATAAGCCTCCCAATCTTCTATAGGATATTTTGCTACACCACTTTCCATAGCAGCTTTGGCAACAGCAGGTGCCACGGTGGAGAGCAAACGGGGATCTAGCGGCTTGGGAATAATATATGCCGGCCCAAAAGAAATTGTTTTTTCGTTGTAAGCTAAATTAACAATGTCCGGAACGGGCTCACGGGTGAGGGCTGCCAAAGCCTTTACTGCCGCCAGTTTCATCGCCTCGTTGATAGTGGTGGCCCTAACGTCTAGCGCACCACGAAATATATACGGGAAGCCCAATACATTGTTTACCTGGTTAGGATAATCGCTGCGGCCTGTGGCCATTATCACATCCTTACGTGCATTGATGGCGAGTTCATAAGTAATCTCCGGATCAGGATTTGCCATTGCAAATACGATGGGATTTTTTGCCATACTCTTCACCATTTCTGCACTTACCACATTGCCTACACTAAGGCCCACAAAAACATCCGCATCCTTTAACGCCGCTACCAGGTCGTAGTCTTTAAATTCATCACCCACACAAAAATCTTTTTTAAAATCTTCTACATCCACCCTGCTTTTGTATAAAATTCCCTTGCGGTCAAATACCATAAAGTTGCTGTGTTTTGCACCCAGCGATTCATATAATTTTATACAGGCCATGGCAGCAGCACCAGCGCCATTTACAACAATGCGCACTTTATCAATTTTCTTTTTCTGCAGTTCCAGTGCATTCAGCAATGCAGCAGCAGAGATGATGGCGGTGCCATGCTGGTCATCATGCATCACCGGTATTTTCAGTTGCTCTTTTAATTGTTGCTCTATGTAAAAACATTCCGGCGCCTTAATATCTTCCAGGTTGATGCCGCCAAAAGTTGGTTCCAATGCCTTCACAATCTGCACAAATTTCTCCGGGTCTGTTTCATTAATTTCAATATCAAACACATCAATATCTGCAAAAATTTTAAACAGCAC
>JANMVB010000104.1:0-3605 GCA_031392305.1 Ferruginibacter sp. | reverse complement strand
CTTCGGGCACATCAATTTCCGTGGCACATTCAGCTTCGCACTTGGCCCTTGTGCCGATGTGCTGGCCGGGGCGCCTGTGGACCAGCACATCGGCATGCTGAAAGTTGCTGCGGCGACAGATTTTTTGTGGGGAACATACGCTTACGATTACCTTCTTTTTTTATCAAATATAGTTACGCAACTGCACAAATAAATTTTACACGGCCATCAGCACAGCAGCGTAATGGCAAATGGCTGCTGCTAAAACAAACAAATGCCAGATAACATGGTGGTAAATATATTTGTGCCACAAATAGAAGATAACCCCCAATGAATATAATACACCACCAACGGTTATTAAAGTAATTACATTGGAAGGCATAGTGGCAAAGAATGTTTTATTATCGGCAAATAATATCCAGCCCATCAATACATATAATAGCGTAGATAAAATTTCGTGCCGGCCAGTATAAAATATTTTAAAAAAAATACCAAACAAAGTGAGGCTCCACAAAATCACCAGTAAAGTGATGCCAAAAGTGTTGTTTACATAAATGAGTATGAGCGGAGTGTATGTGCCTGCAATTAAAAAATAGATACTGATATGATCGACTATTTTTAAAATGTTTTTTAACTGAGGTTGCTGAAATCCATGATAAAGTGTAGAAGCTATAAACACCATCAAAAAGCAGGTGGAATATATAATGGCACCGGTGAGTGTGGCGGGATTTCCGTCATTACCTGCTTGCATAATAAGTAAAGGCATACTTATTATACCGAAAATAATGCCCATTGCATGCAGTAAGCTGTTTACCTTTTCAAGTTTTATGGTAAAGTTGTTGTGGCCATTTTCCATTTGTTGTTTTTGAAAAAAGTGTAAGTTAAAACCTTTTTTAAAAACAATGTTTTAGGAAATGTGTAAAAATTTTAGAGAGCGATTACGCTGCTGAAGGCAATTGACTAAAGCTCAAATTTATACCCTACACCTTTAACTGTAGTGATACAATCGAGGTTAAGCTTTTGCCTTATTTTACGGATATGGACATCAATCGTGCGATCTCCAACGATCACTTCGGTACCCCATACCTGGTTGAGGATTTCGTTGCGTAAAAAAACCTTGCCGGGTTTGGAAGCAAGTAATGCCAGCAATTCAAATTCTTTACGGGCTAGTATAATGTCAGTGCCTTTGAAGTTAATGATATATTTTTCCCGATCGATGATCAGGTCGCCAATATGCACAATATCACTTTCCTCTTTATTGATCCTTCTGAAAAGAGCATTTATTTTACTCAGTAATATTTTAGGGCTGATGGGTTTGGTAAGGTAGTCATCTGCCCCGGTTTCAAGGCCACGGATTTCAGTTCCTTCATCACTTAGCGCAGAAAGAAAAACTATTAACGTATCCTTAAATGCAGGTTGCATCCTCAGGATATTGCAAACTTCAATGCCGTTTTTACCGGGCATCATTATGTCAAGTATAATAAGGTCGGGCTGATGTTTTTTTGATTTCTCAATTGCTTCATCACCATTTTTAGCAGTGATAACTTCGTAACCCTCAGCCTGTAAATTAAACTGAATGATTTCCAGGATATCTGGTTCATCATCAGCAATTAAAATTTTTTTAACAATACTCATAGTATTTTCGCTGGGCAAAAGTAGTATTTCACTTTGTTGATTGTATCAATCAATTTTGTATTCTGTATTATTAAATTGTTAACGCAATTTTTCAATCCTACCCTAAAGCCTGTCTTAAAATCACCGCATTTAATGGCATAGTTTTTTTTTCATCATCTTTGTAACAGATTACAATACATATATGAAACCATTTTTACCCGCTATCGTATTTTTGATGTTTTGCAGTGAAGTTTTTGCAACGCAGGATTCTGCCGTAGTGCCCATTGGAAGGCGCCGCTTTCACGACCGTATCGATAATGAACAAAAGCTTACCGATAAAGCGGATGGTAAAATAGACGGTGTAATAAAAGTTTCTGGTAACGAAGAAATTAACCTGCAGGTTACCGATGCGTTAACAAGGCGCATTAATGAGCTGCAAAATTTTGTAGAAGAAACCAGTAAAATATCCAGCAGTAATGAAAAGATAAGGCAGTTAAATTTTATAGAGGACCTGGTAAAAAACTTCAGGGCCTGGTGGAAACTTAAAAAAATGAACCCAGCCCTGGCACCGGTGCTGGTAAATAATTTTGAGGAAATATGGAAGGCCAATATGGATAGTGTGAGTATGGCGCCATTTATAAGGGAAAGCCCCTATGAAGTGGGCATGATGCTCACTGGAATCTTTACTAAAAACCCGGGCTATAACGAAAGCAAGAATCTCCTTTTTTTAAAATATGCCGCTATGCACCCTGATAAGATCCTCAGCAATATCAGGCCGTATGTTTTTGAATCATTTGCAGATAGCCTGGTAGTAGTAGCCTGCAAAAATGATCCGGAGCAATTGTATGATTATGCCTACTCCACCAAAACCCCCGAGGGCAAATTAATACAACGCAATAAAGACCCGATGGTAAAAGCCATTGTACAGTTGAGCAAACTGGAAAACGCATTGTTATATTACCCCTTTCTCGATAATATATTAAATGAAAAAATTACGATTGATGCCATCAAAAAATTAATTGGCAACGGGGCAAAGGGCTACGACAGTGTGGGGTATTTTAAACTGCTGGTAAAAACTGAAACTGAATATTATTACAGGCTGGCAGTTAAAAAAGATACACCCATTGCAATGTTTGGCGTTAACGGTTTAAGAAAAATGCTGCAGAAAAAAGCTTTTCAGCATTTTATAAAACCGATTAATGAACTGCATGAAGTAAATAACCTGAATGTACGTATGAAGGCTATCGAACCTTTAACGGCACAGGAACTTTATTATATGATGGTAATGGGCGAAAATGATATTTACACTTCAAGTTACAAACATAGTTTTACCCGCCTGTTGCAGCGCATGGGTACAAAACCACGGGGCGATTCCCTGTTGCTGAGTGTTAATATGGATTTCTTTAAAAAGTTTATAAAAATGGCGGCCAACTTTAACCAGCTTGATACCTTTTTAAAAATAATGCCACCCGATAATTCAACTATTTTAATGAAGGCCTTCGTTGCAAATTTAGACCAGGGCGGCAACCTGGAAGATGCTGTAGATGTTGCCGATAGTTACAGTAGTATCCGTGACAATGATTTGTTGCAAAACATTCTGCGAAATGTAAGCAACAACGAGCAGCGCAGTATAGAAGACAATAATACCAGGGGCAAAACAATTTATGGGTTATTAAAAACTATTTTTTTATCAGCGAATGATAATAGTATCGACCTTACCAGCCAGATCGGCATCCCTTCAATTTATACAATAGACAATAAATATATGGCCGATGACAGTGGCCGGGTAATAGAGCAGGTATTTTTTTATGGCGATGAAGATGGTATTACTCATTTTACACCTTTTGTAAATTCTTTTTCGCCCAAAGAATGGAAGATTACCATGAAGCCGGAGTGGGTTGAAATAAAATCACTCAGTGGTAAAAAAGTTTGGATATATGCCAACCGCCCCCTCAATAACGATAAAAATTTGGATGATACTGCACAAATCCATTTGGGCAGGTACCTGCAAA
>JANMVB010000040.1:0-2319 GCA_031392305.1 Ferruginibacter sp. | reverse complement strand
AGTTTTCTTTGCAGCAGTAATTTTAGTAATAGAAGATTTTACAGAATCAATTGCATTGCCTGCCATTTCTACAAAATTTTCTTTAGCTGCAACGAGTTCACCCGCAAGGTGCCCCACCTTACCTGCAATTTTAGTAATGATTGTTTTTTCTGCAGCTTGCTTTTTTGCACTGCCTTTTTTTGTTGCCATTTTTAGTGGATTTAGTAGTGGTAAATATAAGTAATAAATAAAAACAGCTCAAGTATCATTCATTCATTTCTTTTCTTTTAAAGGCGAGGATTAAAAACAACAATGGCCCGTGAAAAACACGGACCATTGTTAAAGAACCAAAACTCCATTTGAGTCAACAAGCATTCAATTTATATTCAAATGCTGTTGCAAAAAACCTGGTTACTTTTTACCAATTCTGTACAGGCAACCATCATCTGTTATTGCATACATGGCGCCATCATTATTTGTTGTAATAGCCCTGAACCTTTTGTTCTGGTCTGCTAAAATTCTTTCTTCACCCACCACTTTATTGTCTTTTATTACCAGGCGGGTAACCTGCATACTGCTGAGGCCAGTTATAAATAAATTCTCTTTCCATTCCGGAATGTTGTCACTGTTATAAAATGTAATGCCACCCGGAGATATTACAGGATCCCAATAATACACCGGTTGCTCCATGCCATCTTTCTGCTGAATGGCATCGCCTACTTTTTCGCCACCGTATTCAATGCCATAAGTAATGGTGGGCCAGCCATAGTTTTTGCCGGGCACAATCCTGTTAAGTTCATCGCCTCCCCTTGGGCCAAACTCCACCTCCCACAAATCGCCGGTGGTGGGGTGAAATGCCAGCCCCTGCGGATTGCGGTGACCGTAACTATATAATTCAGGCCGGGCAGAATCAACCCCGATAAATGGATTTCCTGCTGCTGGCGTACCATCTGTGGTAATACGGATAATTTTGCCCAACGATGAATTAAGAAACTGTGCCTGCGGCCTTGTTACCCTTTCTGATCTTTCGCCGGTACTAAAAATAAGGTTCCCGCTTTTATCAAATAATATTCTCGATCCAAAATGCAGATCGCCTTTAAACGCTGGCGTAGCCTGGTAAATAACGGTAGCATTTTCTATCGTTTTTTCATCTGCTGATAATTTACCTTTTGCCACAGCCGTAAGGTTTTCGTTGCCCACAATTCCTGAGTATGTCCAGTACACCATGCGGTTGGTTGCAAACGAAGGGTCAATCGTAATACCCAGTAAGCCTCCCTGGCTTTTACTGGCTACAGGTGGTAAACCGGTAATGGGTGCGCTCAATATCCCTGCGGTAGTTGCAATGCGCAATGTGCCGGCATCCTTTTCTGTTATCAGCAACCGTCCGTCGGGGAGGTTAACAATGCCCCAGGGCCTGTTCAAATCTTTGGTGAGTAATTTACCTTCAAAAGGGGTTGTTGTTTTTATAGCAGCTATCCTCGTTTGCCCTTTAAACGCTGGTTTATATTGGCTGTTGGGCGGATTTTTTTCCACGCTGCTATCACTGCTGGCTGATAGGGAATCTGTAGCAGCAACTGAATTTACACTGCTGGTAGTTGCATTGTTGCAGGCGGCTAAAAAAACCACTGCGCCGATAATAACTGATGCCGGGATTTTGTACATGAATTTTAATTTTGTGTGTGAAAGGAGCATCAAAATTAAGTATAAATCAATTTTTATTTACAGCATTCATTATTTAGTGTATAAATAATTACGGCAGCCAACCATCAATAGCCATCTAATGTATAACAGGTAATGATAAACGATTTTTATGTTGAAGTATTTATTTATTGCTGCTCCGGCTGCAAAGCAATGTGGTACATCGTTGTGTCACTCACTTTTACGAAATACCTTTGGGGAGCTTTGCCTGCGTTTTGTGGGGGAAAATTTAAATGCAATAATCATACTGTACAATAGCGACGGCCTCGAATAAAAAGTGCTAGAAAATTTCAACATAATCCGTTAAGAAATCAAGGTTGTTTGAGCCGGGGAGGCACTTCAAAGTATTTTACTACTAGCGGCGAGTTCCTTGATTTTAGGATAATGTTGAAATTTTCAGCCTTTTTATTCGCAGCCTTGATTTTTTTTGTTTCTTTTTTTTATCAAGAAAAAAAAGAAAATGAAGTCTAACTCATAAGAGTAATGCCCCAGCCAATTAAATGCCTGATTCTATAATTAAAAGCACAATTAAAGATCCTAATTGGTATGCAGTACAAGAGGGCGACGCAAGGATGTTGCCCATAGCTTCACAGCCCGGACAAAAATTTTATTCACTAATTGTTGCGTTGGCTATAAGAGCAA
>JANMVB010000031.1:0-2342 GCA_031392305.1 Ferruginibacter sp. | reverse complement strand
CCCAGGCCCGGCAGTTGAGCGGTGCAGGCTTTAATCTCGTAATATTTACTGGCGGTACCGGCTTGTCGCCACGTGACATCACCCCCGAAGCAATTACCCCATTACTCGAACGGGAAATACCCGGCATTATGGAAGCAGCCCGCCATTACGGTCAGCAACGGATGCCGTATGCTATGTTATCGAGAGGGGTAGCAGGTTTTATAAAACACACGCTAGTACTTACATTGCCCGGTTCTACCCGTGGTGTGGAAGAAACTATGGATGCCCTCTTTCCTTATTTACTGCATATTTTTAAAGTGGCCGAAGGCATGCGGCACTAGTAAATATTTGCGTGTTTTAATTTCGCTAATACATTTTTTTTAACGGGCATTTTATCAATGGGCATCATCGTTGTGTCACTCACTTGTACGTCATACCATTGGGGATCTTTCTTACGTTATAGTTGGGTACGAACATTATACACATTGATTGTGATTCCATTATTTTTTGAAATGGATACAAAACAAAAAACCCTCTCAGCAACAAAGTGAGAAGGTTTAAAGTATCCAGTTTTTCAATTAAGATTTATAATGTGATGTCATCCCTTTTGCCAGTTCTGTCATTTTCTTTACCCCGTCTTCAGGAAGATTTCCTTTTTTAAATTCTGCTAAAATTTCAGGATATTTATTTTCCATTTCAATTAAAAATTGTTCTTCGAAAGCCTTTACATTTTTAACTGCAACTTCTCTTAGTAAACCTTGCGTACCCAGGTAAATCATTGCCACCTGCTTTTCAACAGACATGGGTGAGTACTGCAACTGCTTTAAAATTTCCACATTGCGGGCGCCTTTATCAATTACGTTTTTTGTAGCAGCATCCAGGTCGCCACCAAATTTAGAAAAGGCTTCAAGCTCACGGTATAAGGCCTGGTCAAGCTTAAGGGTACCAGCAACTTTTTTCATCGATTTAATCTGCGCATTACCACCCACACGGCTCACAGAAATACCTACGTTAATAGCAGGGCGGATACCGGCATTGAACAAGTTACCTTCCAAAAATATCTGCCCGTCAGTGATAGAAATTACGTTGGTAGGGATATAAGCAGATACGTCACCTGCCTGCGTTTCAATTACGGGTAAAGCTGTTAATGACCCACCACCTTTTACCAGGTGTTTGATAGAAGCCGGAAGATCATTCATCTGTCGGGCAATATCATCTTTGGCAATAACTTTTGCTGCTCTTTCCAATAAACGGCTATGCAGGTAAAATACATCACCGGGGTAAGCCTCACGGCCTGGCGGACGACGCAACAACAATGAAACTTCCCTGTAGGCTACTGCCTGCTTTGAAAGATCATCATAAATAATAAGTGCAGGCCTTCCGGTATCACGAAAAAATTCACCGATAGCGGCACCGGCAAATGGAGCATAAAACTGTAAAGGCGCCGGATCAGATGCAGAAGCTGCAACAATGGTAGTATAAGCCATCGCACCATATTCTTCCAGCGTTTTCATAATTCCTGCAATGGTACTGGCTTTTTGTCCAATAGCTACATATATGCAATAAACAGGTTTACCAGCATCGTAAAATTCTTTTTGATTGATAATGGTATCAACACAGATGGCGGTTTTACCCGTTTGGCGGTCACCAATTACCAGTTCCCTTTGTCCCCGGCCAATAGGTATCATCGCATCAATTGCTTTAATACCAGTTTGCAAAGGTTCTTTTACCGGCTCCCTGAAAATTACTCCCGGTGCCTTACGCTCCAGGGGCATTTCATATAATTCACCTAACAGTGGGCCTCTGCCGTCTATTGGTTCTCCAAGGGTATTGATTACACGGCCACTCATTCCCTCTCCTACTTTAATAGAAGCGATCTGGCCGGTACGTTTTACGTTGTCACCTTCTTTAATGGCGCCACTATCACCCATCAATACCACACCTACATTATCTTCCTCCAGGTTAAGTGCAATGGCTTTTACGCCGTTGTCAAATTCAACCAACTCTCCGCTGCGTACATTATTTAATCCGTAAACACGGGCAATACCATCACCCACCTGCAGCACAGTTCCTACTTCTTCCAAACTGCCGCCTGCATTAAAATTGGAGAGCTGCTGACGAAGTATCGCCGAAATCTCATCTGGCTTAATTTCTACCATAAAAAATTGAGTTTATTTTTTTAAAACGAACATTTATTAAAATCCTTTTACCTGCTTACCTTAGTTTATGCAGGTAATCATTATTAAGGAATTGCTTTTTTACATCTTTTAAATCACGAAGGATACTGGCATCCAGTAATTTTCCATCCGTTTCCAGCACAAATCCACCGATTAAATCATCGTCCACCAGGGTTTCCAGCTCCA
>JANMVB010000689.1:0-2514 GCA_031392305.1 Ferruginibacter sp. | reverse complement strand
GAGCGTATAATCTTTTGCTTTTGCATCCAGTATATTATTACTGTTTACCAGGTATCAGAAGTAGTTGGTCCCTTGCCCATGGGTATGAACAAATACACCCGCAATCAATATGCAAATAAAGACTTCTTTTTAACCAGCGCTGAATACCTGGCAAACAGTAATAATATACTGGATGCAAAAGCAAAAGATTATACGCTCCGGTTATTGGATATGCAAAAAGTAAACAGTGAGCGCACATTATGGCAGGCAATTAATATTGCCGCACCCATTGCCCTGGTATTTTTATTTGGCGCAGTTTACCAGTGGAGAAGAAAAAGAAAATACACTAAACCCAATTAATAAATTAAGCCTGCACAACAGCATGGCTTTTAATAGCTGATAGATGGATAAAACACAAGTAATGTACCTGGTATTTGGCGTAGTTATAGTACTGGCATTGGTATTCGACCTGGGATTACTAAGTAAAAAAAATACTATTGTAAGTTTAAAGAGTGCTTTAAAACAAACGATTTTCTGGGTGGCTTTAGCGCTGGGATTTTTCATTTTTATGTGGGTAGAAAGTGGTCAGGTAATTGCACTTCAATACCTGAGTGCATACCTCATGGAGTGGAGCTTAAGCATAGATAATATTTTCGTATTCATCCTTATATTTTCAGCCTTTGATGTAAAGCCCGTTTATTACGGCAGGGTGTTGCTGATAGGCATCCTCATGGCCATTGTATTCAGGGTAATTTTTATTACGGTAGGTGTAGCATTGGTTGATCAGTTTCACTGGATATTATATGTATTTGGCGTGTTTCTTTTATACACCGGTTACAAAATGTTTACCGCCAGCGACGATGAAGAATTTGATCCGCACAATACTAAAATTTACATCTACCTCAAAAATTTTTTACCACTTGCGCCACACGATGGCGATGGTAAATATATAGTGAACGAAAACGGCCGCAGAAAATATACCACGCTGTTTGTTGTAGTTGTATTATTGGCCGCCATCGACCTGGTTTTTGCACTCGATTCCATCCCCGCAGTAATGGGTATTTCACGGGATAAACTGGTAATTTATACTTCAAATATATTTGCGGTGCTTGGGTTACGGAGTTTATTCTTTTTATTAAGGGGTGCAGTTTCTAAATTCGATTACCTGCAGCAAGGCATAGCTGTGGTACTGGTTTTTATCGGTGTAAAAATGCTCGCCGAGCATTGGATCAATCAGTGGGTCGATAAAAATGTACAGGTATTTATTTCTCTTTTTGTAATCATGTTATGCATTGGCGGTTCAATTATTTACTCCGTGTATGTAACTAAAAAAGGGGAGCCAGCAGATGTAGTAGAATAATTATAACGTAGCTGGTTGTAAGGTTATTTTTTAAAATTTTTGTACCGGGCTAATGTTCCCTGGTGATGCATCGTTGCGTCGCACTCTTGTACTAAATACCTATGTGAATCTTTACCCACATTATATGGGCTTATACGATTGCTAAGTGATAAAACTATTTGCACAAGTTACTATCTGCCGGTTATTTTAGTTAGAGAAAAACAGTAGCCGGAGTCTATTAAAAATCAATTTTCAAAACATCTCCATTGAGTTATTCAATTACACAAATAGAAAAACTAGTTAGCGGCAAATTTTTACTCAATCAAAATGTTGACTATACAATTGAGCATCTTTTGTTGGACAGTCGTAAATTATTATTTCCTTCCACTACACTTTTTTTTGCACTCAGTGGCCCACGGCGAAACGGCAATTTATTTATAAGTGAATTATATAATAAAGGCGTAAGGAGTTTTATTGTAGATGAAGCTGTTGACACAGCTGAAATTACTAATTATCAAGGTGCCGTCTTTGTACAGGTTAAAAATGTATTGCAGGCCCTTCACCTGCTGGCAGCTCATCACCGCAGGAAATTAGATATTCCTGTTATTGGTATTACGGGCAGCAATGGAAAAACAATTGTAAAGGAATGGTTGTACCAGTTGTTGCACGAAGATTACAATATTGCAAGAAGCCCCAAAAGTTATAACTCCCAGGTGGGTGTGCCACTAAGTGTATGGCAGCTTAACAGTTTGCACACACTCGCAATTTTTGAAGCAGGTATTTCGCAGGCTGATGAAATGCAGCAACTCGAAAAAATTATTAAACCCACCATAGGCGTATTTACAAATATTGGTGGTGCCCACAGCGAAGGGTTTTTAAACATACGGCAAAAAGTAAATGAAAAACTACGTTTGTTTGTACACAGCGATCTCCTCATTTATAATGGCGACAACCCCGATGTAAATGCAGGCGTAAATACTTTCGCCAACAATGTGCGTAACGGTGATGCATTTGAACTTTTTTCCTGGTGCAGAAAAGAAGCCGCATCACTTCAGATTACTTCCATAGAAACCGGCAGCAGCCACACTATTATTACTGCCAACGACCAGCGGCCATTGGCTGATGAAAAGATAATTACCATCACTATTCCTTTTACAGATGAAGCATCCATCCAGAATGCCGTTAGCTGCTGGTGT
>JANMVB010000650.1:0-16124 GCA_031392305.1 Ferruginibacter sp. | reverse complement strand
TACCCGCTTTGGGTGGCGCACTACCTGGTAAAAGATAAACCAAGAATAAAAAGAAACTGGGTATTTTGGCAACACAACGAAACAGGGCGGGTAGATGGCATCAACGCTTTAGTAGACTTTAATGTATTTAACGGTGACAGTGTAGATTTCAAAAACTTATTGATTAAAAATTCAGGAAATTTGCAGTGATGCTAAACTTTAATTATCCATTAAATGTATTATTTGCATGGAGCCTGATGTAAAAGAATTCCTGATAAAAATTGTACAGTCTATATCTATGGGTTTACTCTGGTTATTGATCAATATGAGCATAGGTATTTATTATGGCTTTGCATTTTTTGAGCAGGCTCCTTCGGCAGGCAATTATATTTATTATGCAGGCTTCTTACTATCACTTTTTTTGCTGGTTTTGTATTTAAGAAAAAAGTGGAAAGGCTGGGAAGAAAATAATTACTAACTGCTGTGATCAGCCACAATTACCCACTTATTTTTTACCTTTTTAAACAGCAGCGTAAAAGCACCCTGCACATCACCGATGCTTCGTGAAAGATGCCACTTGCCGACAACAAAAAAATACATTACCGACAGTCGCTTTACCTCCAGCAATTCAAAAGTAAGTTTACCCATTGCCGCCGAATCAGGATAATTTTTTTTATAGTTATCCATCGTTTTTTGCCAGCCATAAGTAACGCCGTTTTTGCCAATAAACATCAGCGAATCACTCTTCCAGTAGCCCGTCATAAAAGCTTCAATGTTCCCGTTGTTCCATTCGCTGTTTTGCCTGCTCAATACATTGCGCACTGCAATTTCATCTGCTGATTGCGCTGTTGAAAAATTCAACATAAAAAATATACATGCAACTAAAAGGGATGCTTTAATCATAACAAAGGTTTTGTTTTACAAGATAGTAAAATCAGGTAATGAAGTAGCATTTCAATTTATCCGTGGCTGGTGTGCCACCAGCCACGGCAGACCGCCGTGGTCGGTCCTCACCGACCACAAGCTTGAAAGGTTCAGAAGGTACAATTTGTAATATAACCTGCAAACATTTATTCTTCAATTTCGTTTTATAAATACAAATTTTTACCGGACATTGTATCAATGTGTAGCATAGTTGCGTCGCACACTTGGACGTTATACATATGTGGAGCTTTGCCTGCGTTGTGTAAAAAGCATTGTTTTTTTAAATGCGTAATTGTATAGGAATGTTAAACCTCGGGTTTATAAAAGCCAAATGTAAAAATGAACTTACCTGTATGTAATAATTAGCAAACAGTTTGGATGTAACTTTGCAAAAAATAAAATGATGATAAAAAAATGGCATTGGTATGTTGGGTTCTTTGTACTATTATTCGGAGCTTATTTTTTATACTTTTTCAGCCAGGATGATTTTTCCCAATCCTCACTGCCCGTTATTAATAATGTGCAGCCTTTTTCTTTCACCAATCAAAACGGTAAGGCGCTAACGGAAAGAGATGTGGATGGTAAAGTGTATGTGACAGAATATTTTTTTACCACCTGCAAAGGCATTTGCCCAAAAATGAATGCAAATATGCGCAGGGTATATGATGCTTATAAAACAGACAGTAGTTTTATGATTATCTCTCATACCTGCATGCCCGAAACCGATAGTGTACCACTCTTAAAAAAATATGAACAGCGAATGATTAATGGGCAGTTAGTTAAAAATACAGATGGCTCTTTCAAAATTGATTTTGATTCTACACTAACGAAACCCGTTACAGAAAACCCAAACTGGCAATTTGTTACCGGCGACAAAGAGGCCTTGTATAAAATGGCCAGGCAGAGTTATATGATTGATAATAATAAAACGGATGCTGAAACCAACATTAATGACCAGTTTATACATACCCAGTTTTTTGCACTGGTAGATAAGCAAAGCCGTGTACGGGGGATTTATGATGGCCTAAAGGAAGATGAAATACAAAAATTATTGAAAGATATTGATGCAGTTTCAAAAGAAAAATACCAAAGTCGCAGTTTGCAATAGTACAGATTTATCTGGTGGTTTAAATATATATTATGGGAAAAGCACCACATAGGTATGACGTACAAGTGTGCGACGCAACGATGCTGCTCACGGATAAAATGCCCGGTAAAAAATATTCTTGGATTATTTTTCCATTTCTGCCCTTACAAAATCCATCAGCTTTTTTATCTGGCCGGGGGAGAAATCAAATTGTAGCCCTGCGGTTTCAAATAATTGGGGAAGCGTTTTTGTGCCACCCAGGCTGAGGGCTTTACAATAATTATCCATTGCTTTTTCCGGATCGTTTTTAAATTGCATCCACATACCGATGGCACCGAGTTGCGCAATACCATATTCGATATAATAAAACGGTACCTCAAACAAATGCAACTGGCGTTGCCAAAGATTACTTCGGTAAGTTTCAAGCCCGCTATAATCTATTACGCCATCGCTAAATTCTTTCAATATCGCATTCCAGGTGTTCGTTCTTTCTTCCATAGTATGCGTAGGGTGCTCGTATAACCAATGCTGAAATTTATCTACCGTTGCTATCCACGGAAAGATGGTGATCACCCTTTCCAACTGGTGTGCTTTTGCCCTTTGCAATTGCTCCTTGTCTGCAAAAAAAACATTCCAGTGTTCCATACTAAATAGCTCCATGGCCATGCTGGCTACTTCAGCTATTTCCATCGGGTATTCTTTAAAACCATTCAGCGATAGTGGGTGCGCCAAAAAGGAATGAACCGCATGCCCACCTTCGTGTACCATGGTGGTAAGGTCTTGCATTTGGCCGGCCGCATTCATAAAAATAAACGGAGCGCCACTTTCTGCAAGCGGACAGTTGTACCCACCTGGGGCCTTGCCTGTCCTGCTCTCCAGGTCAAAGTGTTTCATTTCGTTCATCTTTACCAGGCACTCCCCAAAGAAGGGCCGCAGCCGGGTAAAGCATTCAATTGATTTATTAATAAGCTCATCACTTGCTTTAAAAGGCTGAAGCGATTGGGTGCCTTCCGGCTCGGCTTCGGTATCCCAGGGGCGCAGGTTATCCAGGCCAAGTTTATCTTTTTTATGCTGGTAAATAATTTTTACCAGCGGCAACACATGCAGCTTTACCGCCTCATGAAAAGCAAAACAATCTTCTTTTTTATAATCAAACCTTCCCAGTTCTGCAAAGCGGAAATCACGGTAGTTTGTAAAGCCGGCGTTAATGGCCAATTGGTGACGTTTCTGAATAAGCTGGTTAAATAATTTGTTCAGTTCTTCTTTATCCTCCAGCCTTCTTTCCTGTATTTTTCTGTATGCTTCTTCTCTTAAAATCCTGTCGTGGCTTTCTAAAAATTTGGCGGCCTGCTGCAGCGTGTATTGCTGCCCGTTAATGGTAACTACCATCTTGCCGGTAATCATTCCAAAGTGTTGTTGCATCACAGCAAGCTCTGCCTGCAGGGGAATATTTTCTTCACGAAATAATGCGATGCTGTTGCGGATGCTGCGGAGATAAGTAAAATATTTTTCGCCATCAAGGCCTTGTGCCAACGGATGATTGACCAGTTTTTTATTTAAGGCATCTGCATAAGGTTGAATCCTGGGCTGCAGCTCCATGCAATAAAAATTAAAGGCTTCTTCCAGCGTTTTATTTTCTGTATCGCAGGTCATCCTGATCTGGCGCCAGCTTGCATCTTCACTTATCACGGCTTCTACTTCGCTTTGGTCGTGGAGCCATTGTTCAAGCGCTGCCGGCGTATCAATATTTCTGTCGAGTAACTCTTTAAAAAACGGCTCCAGGTGTTGCCAATCTGTAACTATAAAGTTTTCAGGAATATAATGGCGAGTTGTTTTTTTAATATCTGCTGTGTACATACCCTACATCCCAAAAGGGACATTTAAAATGTTTGAATTTAAAGCCCTAAAATAAAAGAAGCTGGCTCTTCTTTGAAGTCCTGCCTTATTCCCCCTTAGGGGTTAGGGGCTGCTTAAGCCATCTTCCGGGGAGAATTTATTTTCTTTGGCGGAGCGTTTCTAACGCTGGCTTGTTTTGTTTCCGGTGCTTTTGCTTTTTGTGTCATGGTATCATGTGCGCCAGTTTCCTGCTCATGATTTTCAGATAATTTTATTTCTACCTCATTTGCAGTTAACAGTGCAAACCACTTTATCATTTTTTTCATGTCGCTGCCATACACCCGCTCAAAGTCCATTGCCGGAAATACTTTTTCAAAATAAGCCTTGATGGCTTTGGCATCTGCTTTTCCATCAGGCAACGCTTCTGTGCTGTTTTTCATCGCCGTTAATACTTCCACCAGGTTCACATTTTCGCCGGTAGTAAAAACTTCAATACTTTCCAGGTGTGAAAAACTATGCAGGCGTGTACTAACAAATTTGGTGCTTTTATCTTCGAGGGATTTTACAATACCACCATCAGCTTTTGATGACATCAATTCGAATAAACCGCCTAAGCCGGTAACGGAAACCAGTCTGTTGTAATCCATAAAATAAAATTTTTTAGAGGTGCAAGTTACTTTAAATATGCAAAAAGAAATATAAATCGTTGCTTACTGTGGTGTGCATAGTTTTTATAAAATGTGATAAAAATTGAGTATCAGATTTGATATAACGATCATGTGTTTTATTGGCCCGGCCAAGCGGCAATGGGCAACATCGTTGCGTCGCACACTTGTACGATATACCAATGTGGAACTTTTCTCACCAGCCAGATAGAAGTATTTGTTTTATACAGTTTTAATTATTTGTGTACACAAAAATTATTCTCTTGTAATAAATTTCTGCATTGCTAAAAACCTATATTTAAACAAAAAAGTGAAAAACGTTGGGGATGCATTTATAATTGTCGCTGACTGGTGGAACTCCAGCGAGCGACAGCCAGTCTGCCTTAGCGGATGTAATCACCGGCCACTACCTTTATCGGAGTAGCGAAAATCTTAAATGCGTAAAACTTTGGCACAGGAAATTGATACTGCCAATAATTGATTAAATTTAAATTGCCTGAAGGGTAAAAAATTA
This sequence comes from Ferruginibacter sp., assembly GCA_031392305.1. GTDB lineage: Bacteria > Bacteroidota > Bacteroidia > Chitinophagales > Chitinophagaceae > Ferruginibacter. Next base: position 11,119 of record JANMVB010000650.1, on the reverse strand, counting down.
TAATGGCTGGAAAATGAAAGTCGAACCTATCACCATAACGGATATTGCAAAAGCATTGAACATTTCGGCTTCAACCGTGTCGAGAGCGCTCAGGGATAGTTACCAGATAAGTGCCGAAACAAAACGTATTGTAAAGGAGTATGCGGAAAAATACAATTACCACCCCAACCTGGTAGCGCAAAGCCTTAAAAGCAATAAGAGTAAAAGCATTGGCCTGATGTTATGCTCGGTACCTAATAATTTTTTTGCCGAAGTAATTAGTGGTATTGAGTCAATCGCCTATAACAGGGGCTACCATATTATCATCACCCAAAGCCACGAATCGCAGGAAAGAGAAACCAAAAACCTGGAGCATCTTTCGTGGCGCTCGGTAGATGGTTTGTTGATATCATTGTCGTCTGAAACAACAGATGTTACCTACCTGCAAAAAATGCACGGACAAGGTGTGCCCATTGTATTTTTCGACCGGGTTTCAGATTGCATTGATACGCACCAGGTAACGGCTGATAATATTGGAGGTGCTTATGAGGTAACCAAGCATTTGTTGCAAAACGGCTGTAGGCGCATAGCACAGGTAACAAGTTCCCAGGGGCTTTCTATAACTATCGAAAGAAGTGAAGGTTTTTTAAAAGCGCTTGCAGAATATGCAATACCGGTAAATAAAAATTATATAAAATATTGCCAGCACGGCGGCATGTTAATGGAAGAAATAGAAACTGCAGTGAATGAATTATTAAGTATGCCAGAGCCGCCTGATGCAATATTTACTGCATCTGACCGTATCACCATTGGTTCTTTTGCTATACTTCATAAAAGAAATATTCCTATCCCGGAAGAAATAGCCATTGCAGGGTTTTGTAATTTTAGTTCACCGGAATTATTCAACCCTTCTTTAACTACTATTCGCCAGCCTGCTTTTGAAATGGGTAAAGTAGCTGCTGAGCTGCTGATTCAATTAATAGAAAGTAAAAGGCCGGTTACAAAATTTGAAAAAAAGATTTTGCCCACTGAATTATTTAAACGTAAATCATCTGAAAAAAATGGCGCAACCTATGTTGCAAGCTAAGGGCTGGTGCGTTTTTAAATCAGCAAAAAAATCCGGGTATTTTATGTTGTATTAGTCATGTTTCACTGAAAAGGTTCTATATGAAAAAATTATTTTTTGCACTGTTTTTAATAATGTTGGTTGTTGCTTTACCTGCACAGGTAATCAGGCAAATATCGATGGACGCTTATGGCAATTCAGTACAAATTTCTTTTTTAATTGATGAGTCGGTGATAGTAAATATTTCGATGGATGGCAATATTATTGACTGGGGAATTGAGAATAACTCCATTTATAATTACGAAAAAAAGCTTGATAAATATATGGGTAGGGTGGAGTATTATTCTACCAATGAAAATGAGGCTTACAGGGGAAAAGCAAAATATATTGGCAGGACCGCTTTTACCTATTACACAGCGGATGAAAACGAAATGTTTAAAGGAAAGATTAAAGCCATTGGCAGCATTCCTTTGGCCTATTATGCAGTGTACGATGATGAATCATTCAGGGGGAAAATTAAAAATGCTGGTATCATTTCATTAACCTGGTTTGGCTCGCTGGAAAATGATGCTTACAAAGGAAAATTAAAAACAGTGGGGCCAGCCGCTTTAAATTATTATACTGCTTTTGATGATAAAGCCTTTAAAGGAAAGATAAAAAATATTGGAGGGGCATCCTTTACTTATTATTCATCACTCGACAGGATAGAATACCGGGGAACAATGAAGACTGGCAGCCGCACGCCCATTGTTAACGGGATAAAATATTTTATCCGGTATTGAACTGACGTTTTTAATTGTCGTTATTAGCTTAAAGCTGATTTTACTTATTTGCTAATCTCAATCATATAACGTGGGAAAAGCTCCACAATGGTATTCAGTACAAGTGAGTGACACAACGATGCTTAATTGAAAAACTTCAGCCCGTTACAAAATTATTTTAAACTTTCTTTTTTACTTTCTCTTCAATACCAGGGCAGTTCTGTTTGTGAGGTAAACACTTAACTGCTGGTTTTCATCTGTTGAATAATCAATGGAGTCATCTACCCGGCCAAACCCCCCGAATTCTTTTTTATCTGAATTTAGAATTATGCGGTAGGTGCCTTTTTGCGGGACATAAAATTTATACCCAAAAATGGAATTGCCGGTGCTGAAATTAAAAATAAAAACCAGGTTGTTGCGCTCAAAGGCTATAACCTTGTTGGTAACATCCATGTGTAACTGTTTTGCAATTAGGGTACTTAGTATTTTATTTTCTTTGATGGTATGGATCATGGCTTTATCCCAATTGCCAAGGTACTTATATTTGAGCTGCTGGTTATCTGCCAGCGACCATTGCCTTCTTGCATATTTGTGGCTCCAGCCATTGCCTTCCCGGGGAAAATCTACCCACTCAGGATGTCCGAATTCGTTGCCCATAAATGTGAGGTAGCCTTCGCCACCGGAGCCAATGGTAAACAGGCGCAACAGTTTATGTATTGCAATGCCGCGATCAATCACCAGGTTGGGATCATCTACATGCATGTGGAAATACATTTCTTTATCCATGAGCCAGAATGCAATGGTTTTATCACCTACCAGGGCCTGGTCATGAGACTCAGCATAAGCGATGGTTTTTTCTTTGTAGCGGCGGTTGCTTAGTACGCCCCACATTTCGTGAATATCCCAATCTTCATCAGCCCTTTCTTTTAATATTTTGATCCAGTAATCGGGTATGCCCATACCCAGCCTGAAATCGAAACCTACCCCACCCTCTTCAGGCGCCCTGCACAAACCGGGCATACCACTTACATCTTCTGCAATTGAAACTGCATTCTTTTTAAACTGGTGAATTACTTCATTGGCCAGTTGCATATAAGTTATAGCATCCCAATCTACCCCGTCTTTAAAATATTTATCGTAACTATCAAAGGAAGTGGAGCCATGATGAAAGTAAAGCATAGATGTAACGCCATCAAAACGGTAACCATCAAAATGAAATTCTTCCAGCCAGTAACGCACATTGGAAAGCAGGAATTTTTTTACTTCCCATTTTCCGTAGTCGAATAATTTTGAATCCCAACCTTCGTGATATCCCCTTGCGCCAGCATGGAAATATTGCTGGTCGCTGCCATCAAATTCATTGAGCCCTTCTGCAATATTTTTTACCGCATGAGAATGCACAATGTCCATGATAACGGTAATACCCATACTATGCGCCTTATCTACGAGGTATTTTAATTCTTCGGGTGTTCCAAACCGTGAGGACGGGCAAAAGAAATTAGAAACATGATAACCAAATGAACCATAATAAGGATGTTCCATAATGGCCATCATTTGAATGGCATTGTAACCACCTTCTTTTATACGGGGTAAAATTTCATCTGCAAATTCTACATACGATCCAACTTTCTCTGCCTCCTGGGCCATGCCTACATGACATTCGTAAATGATAGGCTGTGCAATATTTTCAGCAAGCATAAAATTATTGGACCACTCGTAAGGTTTTTCAGGGAACCACAATTGCCCGGCAAAATCATGGGTATCCAAATCCTGTATTACCCGGCGGATGTAGGCGGGGATACGATCGACCGTGCCTTTGGATGATTGTATGGCAACTTTTACTTTACTGCCATGGATAAAAGTATCCTTGTACGCTACATAAGGAAGAAATATTTCCCAATCACCCTTATTATTTTTTTCAAGCTTGTGTGAGGTTTTATCCCACCCATTGAAATCGCCTGTAAGGTACAACTGCTCAGCGTTTGGGGCCCATTCACGGTAAGTCCACCCATTTTTATCGGTGCTAAAATTGATGCCATAATAATAATGGCCTTTGGCAAAGTTGAGCAAGCTGCCTTCTGCATCTTCAATTTGTTTGAGTGCATATTTATAGCGCTCAAACCGGTCATGTACATCACGGGTATAGGATTCCAGCCAGGGGTCTTCCTGTATAATGGGCAGTTTAACAATTTGGTGCATAAAAATAAACTTAAGAGATGAGATACTAAAGTTAACAATTACAAACTTTCAAAGCAATCATTATATTTTATTTACACCTTAAATTTATTCGAAAAAGTAATGGTTAAAAGTTTGCCAGTTTTATCAAACTTATAATTATTTAATAACAGATCACTAAAGTGTGCCGGTAACATTTAGGAAATATAAAAATGATAGAGCAGGCGAAGGGTAGTAATACCAGCCAGGTAATTTTCATCATCATGTATGCGTGGGTGTGTGATAATTTTTTTTAAAAAAAAGAGGGCTCGTATAGAAATACAGCCCGATTTTTTTATCCAATATCCTATGAAAAACCTATTATACATATATTAAAATGCGTGCCGTAATTTTTACAGATGCACTTAAAAATTAATGTAGAATTATTTCCCTGTTTGCCCCATTATTTTTTATAAATGAAGACGCATCTCTACAAAAAAATAAATATTTACAGCTTTTACTCTTTTTTAAGATAGTTATTAAAATTTTCTAATTTTAATAATGGAAAAACAAATTGCCTCTATATTAAAAGTACTTACGCTTGCTGAGCGGCTGAAGTTTGAATTAAGGCATAGTTATACTTCAAGCGGCAGGCAGGAAAGCGTAGCAGAACATACCTGGAGAATGTCGTTAATGGCTGTGCTGATTGAGCCTTTATTGAAACATCCTGTTGATACAGCACGACTGTTAAAAATGATTATTCTACACGACCTGGTAGAAGCAGAAGCAAGTGATATTTCTGCATTGGACGTATTGAGGGATCCAACCATCAAACTTCAAAAAATGGAGAAAGAGAAGCAGGCGATTGAAAATTTACGCTCAACACTTGCCGCTACAAACGGCGATGAAATTTATGACCTTTTTTACGAATTTGAGGAAAAGGAAACTTATGAAGCCAAAGTTGCAAATGCGCTGGATAAACTAGAAGTTCAGTTACAACACAATCATGCTGACTTTTCGACCTGGGAAGAAATTGAATACGATATGAGCTTCATGATGGATAAACATGTTTTATTTGATGAGACCTTGTTTGAGTTGAAAAAGCAAATTGAAGATGCAGCAGAGCAAAAAATGAAGGCAGGTGGAATTATTACAGAATCAATTAAGCAACGGGTGAAAGGATAGTGTTATCAGCTTCACAAATCTGACAGTGTTTAAATTGTTGAATGATTTTAAATTTTTCAGGCAACTACCTGTAATTTATTTGCGTTTTAATCTTACCCACGGGATGGTATCCTGTATTGCACCCTCACCAAAGCTTTATATAGCCAATTAAATAAATTAGTATGAAAAAGATAATTTTTTCCATCATTTTATTTCTTGTAGCCCTGCTACCTGCCCATGCTACCTTGCATACCGTAACAGTGAGCAACTTTCAATTTTCGCCACAAACAATTTCGAATGTAGTTGTTGGAGATATTATTGAATGGGTATGGGGTAGTGGATTTCATACAACAACTTCGGTAACAATTCCAGGAGGCGCAGCAAGCTGGGATGCGCCTATAACCAGTTCGGCTACCTCTTTTCAATATACTGTAACAGTAGTGGGCACGTATAACTATGTATGCTCCGTACACCCGGGAATGACTGCATCCTTTACCGCCACTGCTACTACACCAGTTGTGATGACTGATTTTAAAGTAAACAATAATGGTAACCAAACCATCCTAAAATGGAAAACCAGCAGCGAACAAAACAGTGATTATTTTTCAATAAAAAGAAGTGTAAATGGAACAGATTTTATTCAAATAGGCAGGGTGAATGCAGCAGGCACTTCTAATGTAGAAAGAGCATATACTTTTAACGACAGCAGGGTTACTGCTAACAAATATTTGTACTATTTAATTGAGATTACTGATATAGATGGCAGAACTCAATTTTCTGAAACCAGGCTCGTAAGGAATGCTTCGGCAGCTTCAAAAATTATTGTGTCTATAACCCCAAACCCTATCATTAAACCTGGCCACATGCTGCTAAAATTTAATGCAGATGAAAATGGTACCATGCAAGCTACGGTTAGCGACATACAAGGTAGATTATTGCTCGCTACCACCCTGAGTACAGCAAAGGGTGTAAATAATGGCCATATCCACCTGGGCGAAATTGCGCCAGGCACTTACAATATTGTATTTACTTTGGATGGAATAAAAGAAACACATCGCATTGTTGTAAAGTAGTGGAAACGACTTTCTCTTTACAATTGCAGTAAAGTTGCCGTGGGTCCATCAATTATTATATCTCAAATTTTGCTTTTAATAATTGTTATGGTTAAGTAGTGTCATTCCTATACATACATATTTTTTTTGTTGCTCCGGCAGTGAATCAATGGTCATCATCGTTGTGTCACTCGCTTGTACCGCATACCTTTGGGGGTCTTTACCCACAATATATTTAATTACCGGCAAGAGATCGCATTGTTCCGATCATCCTTCTGTGAACCTGCTACTCGTATTTCATTACTATTATGACACTTTCCTTGATTATTTGTAACCCTTAAATTTTTGCAGTCATTTTTTCCTGCTCATTTATATCTGCACCTGATTTGATTGGGTAATTCAACCCTTCCTTTTATCTGTGAAAGAAAAGCTTTTCACAATCATAACAAATCTCTGTAACGATATATCCCATTAAGAATTTTTTTCATGATAATTTTGGCCTGATAATTTCAAAACGTCAAAGTAACATTGCGAAGCATATAAATTGTTTCATATTGTTTTCTGCCGTTAAACCAGGAAAGTTTCAGGTAGTTGAAGTAAACCCACTTAACACAAACATTAAAGTATAAAGTATGCATATAGTAATCATTGGCGGTGGATTTGCCGGGGTAAACCTTGCAAAAGCATTGGGCAATAAAAAAGATTTTAAAGTAACGCTGGTTGATAAGAATAACTATTATTTTTTTCCACCTTTGATATACCAGGTGGCAACTGCGTTTTTAGAACCTTCCAGTATCAGCTATCCTTTTCGTAAATTATTCTCTCAAAAAGCCAATGTGCATTTTCGCATGGGAGAACTTCAAAGTATTGTGCCTGCAGAAAACAAAATCATATTGAATAATGGTGAATTACCGTACGACCGGCTCGTAATTGCCACAGGTGCGGAGACAAATTATTTTGGCATGGAAAACGTAAAGGAAAACGCTATCCCCATGAAAACCTTGTCGGATGCTATTGAGATGAGGAATAAGTTGCTGGAGCAAATGGAACAAGCTACCATTATGAGCGACCGTGCTGAAATAAAAAAGTTGCTTACAATAGTAATTGCCGGTGGCGGACCTACTGGTGTGGAAGTAGCAGGCATGATGGCTGAAATGAAAATAGGAATTTTTCGTAAAGAATATCCCGGGCTATCTGGTATGGGTGGCGAAATTTATTTGGTGGATGGCTCACCGGCAGTATTATCGCCCATGTCGCCAGCATCTCAAAAAGATACTTATGATGCACTCACAAAACTTGGTGTAAAAATTATCCTTAATACCAATGTAAAAGATTTTGCCGGTGATACAGTAATGCTTTCAAATGGGGATAGTATAGCTGCTAAAAATCTGATTTGGGCCGCAGGCGTAAGTGCCCGCTTGTTTGAGGGTATTGCGGAAGAAAGTTATGGCCGGGGTAAAAGGTTAATGGTGGATCAATTTAATAAAGTGCAAGGTTCACAAAATATTTATGCTTTAGGCGATACCTGCATACAAACCAGCGATACTAATTTCCCTAACGGGCATCCGCAAGTGGCACAGGTAGCCATACAGCAAGCAAAAAATATGGCTGATAATTTCCAGGCAGAAGTTTTAGCCCGGTCATTAAAATCCTTTGTGTATAACGATAAGGGGTCGATGGCCATTATTGGCAAAAATAAAGCCGTGGTAGATCTTCCAAAACCGAAACTGCACTTTAAAGGCTTTTTTGCCTGGATGATTTGGTTGTTCATACACTTAATTTCTCTTATTTCATTTAGAAACAAACTGCGTACTTTTTATAATTGGGTGGTAGCTTATTTTACAAAAGATCAATCTTTAAGAATGATCATACGGCCTGCCGGTAAAAAGCTGCCGGTAGCAGATGTATAAAACTGATAGTAAGCACCTCTTATCATAATACTATTGCAATCCACGGTTGCTTCAAATTTTTAGGATTGTGCCATACATTTTAATAGTAAGTAAAACCCGTTTGCCATGCTATCATGTGGGTAAAGCTCCCCAGAGGTATGCGGTACAAGTGAGTGACACAACGATGCATAATTGAAATACAAATGCCTGTATCACACACAAAATCATTGCTGCACAAATAATATTCAAATCAAATAAGAACGATAATTTTTTAAATAATTTACTATCTTTCGTATCCATCAATAACCAACAAAAATTTGTGATTTATGATAACTGTAGCTCTTTACAACCTCAAAGGCGGCGTGGGCAAAACTGCCAGTTGCGTAAACTTTGCCTATTTAGCAGCAAAAGATGGTTTTAAAACTTTGTTGTGGGATATTGACCCCCAGGGATCTACTACTTTTTACTACCAAATAAAGCCGAAGGATGCCCAGGGTATAAAAAAACTGGTGAGTAAAGATGCTAACCTCGACAGTGCTATCATGGCTACTGATTACGAAAACCTGGAGATCATTGCTGCAGATGCTTCTTCTAAAAGCTTTGATATTATGCTGGATGAAATGAAGGGTAATAAGAACAGGCTGAAGGGTATTCTAAAGCAACTGGAAAATGATTATGATTTTGTATTTATAGATTGCCCGCCCGGCTTTAGTGCCCTTAGTGAAAATCTTTTTAGTGCATCCGATGTGGTGTTAATGCCCATCATCCCTACTACATTATCAATCCGCACTTACAATATGGTAAAGGATTATTTCAAAGAAAAAGAACTGGACAGCAGCAAGCTGATGTGTTTTTTTACCATGGCCGATCGCAGGAAAAATATGCACAACGAAATAATGGAGCATTTATATAAAGACAAAAAATTCTTTCAGAACTATATCCCCTATTTATCAGATGTTGAAAAAATGGGCATTCACCGCCAGCCCATTGAAGAGTTTGCCCGCAGCAGCTATGCTGCAAAATGCTATCACGAGTTGTGGACAGAAATTAAAGAAGGCGTGGTGGAGTAAGGGCCATACAGGTTCATACATCCACAATTATTTCTCAACACCACCAAACCTCAATACGTCAATTCGTACCTTCGCCGGATGCCAAATTATTTAGATGAATTAAATGAGCCCCAGCGGGAGGCTGTTATCCATAAAGACGGTCCGCTCATGATTATTGCCGGTGCCGGAAGCGGAAAAACCAAAGTACTTACCACACGGATTGCCCACCTGATGGGCTATCATCATATTGATGCTTTTAATATTCTCGCCCTTACATTTACCAACAAAGCTGCAAAAGAAATGAAAGAAAGGGTGGAACGTACCCTCGGAAATTCGGAGGCACGCAACCTTTATATTGGTACATTTCACAGCGTATTCGCCAGGATATTAAGGTTTGAAGCCAATAAAATTGGATACCCCAACAACTTCACCATTTACGATACAGATGATGCGAAGAGTGTGCTTAAAACAGTGATAAAAGAAATGGAACTGGATGACAAGCATTATAAACCCAACCTGGTTTATAACCGCATATCATCGGCAAAAAACAGCCTGATCGGCCCGGCCGAATATATAAATGACTGGGCATTGCAACAGGAAGATGCCCGGGCAAACAGGCCGCTCATAGGGCAGATATATGATGCCTATAATAAACGTTGTTTTAGAAACGGTGCCATGGATTTTGATGACCTGTTATTTAAAATGTACCAGCTTTTAAAAAATCATCCTGATGCCCTTATCAAATACCAGCGCAAGTTTAAGTACATCATGATTGATGAGTACCAGGATACCAATACCTCACAATATGAGATTATAAAATTGCTGGGGGCCATGCATGAAAATATTTGTGTGGTAGGTGATGATGCCCAAAGCATCTATAGTTTCAGGGGTGCTACCATTGAAAACATTTTGCAGTTTGCAAAAGATTATGATGATGTAAAAGTGGTAAAGCTGGAGCAAAATTACCGCAGTACAAAAAGTATATTGAATGTAGCCAATGAAGTAATTGGCAACAACAAAAATCAGTTGCCCAAAAAACTTTGGACCGACAAAGGTGATGGCGACAAAATAAAACTGGTACGCACCGCCACGGATAATGAAGAAGGAAAATTAGTGGCTGATGTGATACAGGAAGAAAAACTCCGCAATCATTTTTTTAATAGTGAGTTCGCCATTTTATACCGCACCAATGCACAGAGCCGCAGCTATGAAGAGAGCCTGCGACGCATGAATATTCCTTATCGCATTTACGGGGGGTTATCATTTTACCAGCGTAAAGAAATAAAAGATTTTGTGGCATACCTGCGGGTGGTAGTAAACCCAAGTGATGAAGAAGCACTGAAGCGTATTATAAATTACCCGGTAAGGGGCATCGGCAAAACGAGTATGGACAGGGCGGTGCTGGCCGCCAATGAAAACAATATTACACTGTGGGATGTATTGGAAAATGCGGCTGCTTATGGTTATAAATCTGGCACGCTTGAAGCCATCAATAATTTTGTGATAATGATCCGCATGTTCCAGAGTGAATTACAAAAAAAGAATGCGTATGACCTAGGCATTATTGTAGGCAAAAGCACCCTTATTGTAAAAGAATTATTCAATGATAAAACTACCGAAGGCCTGGCACGGTACGAGAACATACAGGAATTATTAAACTCCATTAAAGAGTTTACCGAAACGCCGATGAATGAAGAAGATGGTGAGGTGGGTGATAAAAGCCTGGGTAGTTATTTACAACAAATTACATTGCTAACAGATTCGGATAATGATAAAAACGAAGCTGACAGTGTAAAACTTATGACCATTCATGCTGCCAAGGGCCTGGAATTTCCGGCTGTATTTGTAGTTGGCCTGGAAGAAAATTTATTTCCTTCACAAATGGCAATGAATTCCCGCGAAGAACTCGAAGAAGAAAGGAGATTGTTTTATGTTGCAATCACCCGCGCTGAAAAAAAACTTACGATCAGTTATGCAAATTCACGTTATCGCTGGGGAAATCTTA